>NZ_JBIYDV010000010.1:0-233052 GCF_044909215.1 Bacillus sp. RC252
GATAAGATGGGGCGCTGTATGCGATGAAAGTCGCACGTACAGTGCTAAGCGGGGGAAAAGATGGAGATAACTTCAAAGTCTTACCTATCGCAACTGTGGGGAAAAAGAATTTATAAAATAGGTACAATTCACGTTTAGATCATTTTTGAATGTAATAAGGTATCAAAAGGAGTAAAACGCTCCAAAATGGAAATGAGAGACGTTTGCATGAAAGGGATGAGAGGAATGGCAAATGCAAAGAAAAAGAAAATAAGAAAAGCTATCGTTCGTCGTGCGATATCCGTTGATAAATACCAAGTTAACAAAGCTTGGAGAAACATCTTTGTGCAGGCTGGTATTATTAAATAAATGAAAACAGAATACAGTCCGGCTAGAAAACTAGAGGATACCAATTTTTAGAGCAGCAATAAAGCTGTTTTAAGAAATGGTGTCCTCTTTATTTTTGAAAGGGGATGTGGCAATCGCTAATTTGCAGCAAAGTGAGCATGAAGAGTGGTTGGAGTTAATGTCATTCCGTATTAATCAGTTTTTAATAGTAGATAAGAATAGAAGAAAGTTCAAAAACTGTGCACAATTTCAGTATAAGTTTAATGAATTATCATGTAATAATTTAATTATAAAGCTATTTGGATGTAAAGGAAGTTAAATGAATATTTAAGTATGAAGTTATGAGGTTTCGTTTTTATTTATTTAATCTTTGTAATCTATGTTTTATTATTCTTTTACATCAATGCTCTTAATATAGTAAGCAAATTAATAGGAGGGGACTATTAAAATGAATAAAAAAATTCTAAAGCAGTTGAGAAAAATGACTACAAATAAAAAGGGATTAAGTGCTGCTGTAGTAGCAGTAGAGATTATGAGTACAACTTTAATTCCTCAAAATGCCTATGCACATGGGTTCGTTGAAAAACCAGGTAGCCGTGCTGCTTTATGTAGCCAGAATTATGGAGCTTTGAATTTAAATTGTGGCAATGTAATGTATGAGCCGCAAAGCTTAGAAGCGCCTAAAGGATTCCCACAAGGTGGACCGGTTGATGGGAAAATTGCTTCAGCAGGAGGCCTGTTTGGTGGGATTCTTGATCAACAAACAGCTGATCGATGGTTTAAGAATACGATTAAGGGTGGAGAGAATACATTCACTTGGAAATACACTGCTCCTCATTTAACAAGTCAATGGCACTATTACATCACAAAAAAAGGATGGGATCCAAATAAACCTCTAACAAGAGCGGATCTTGAATTAATAGGAACTGTAAAACACGATGGTTCTGCAGCATCTAATAATTTATCACATAAAATTAATGTACCAACTGATCGTAGTGGATATCATGTCATTTTAGCGGTTTGGGATGTAGCTGATACCGTAAATGCTTTTTATAATGTGATTGATGTGAATCTAGTTAATAATGAAAAACCAGATACAGAAGCACCAACTCAGCCATCTGGACTACAAGTAGTAAAAGCCACTTCCAATAGCGTAGAACTTAATTGGAAGCCTGCAACAGATAATGTAGGGGTGAAAGAGTATCAAGTGTTACGTAATGGAGAAGTAATTAATACTGTAGCGGGTACTAGTTTAGTTGATAAAAAATTAAGCCCAAACACAGATTACACGTATACAGTAAAAGCAGTAGATGCTGTAGGGAATATATCTAAGGAAAGTGAAGCATTAGTTATTAAAACAACAGTGGAAAAACCAGATACAGAAGCGCCAACTCAACCTAAAGGGTTACACAGTATGGGAATCACTGCCAATACTGTTGACTTAATGTGGAGTCCGTCTGAAGATAACATAGATGTGGATCATTATATTGTATACAGAGAAATTGCGGGGGTTACGAAGGAAATAGGTACTGTTAATACCACATTATTTATGGACAAGAATTTGCAAGCAAATACAACATACAAGTATGCAGTTTCTGCAGTTGATACGGCGGGTAATGAATCAATGAAAAGTGATGTCTTAACAGTTACTACGAAGGAACAAGAAAACACTTATGAGCAATGGGATTCGTATAAAGCATATAAAAAAGGAGATAGAGTAGTTCACGAAGGCAAGGAATACGAGGCGGCCCAAAGCTATCAGGGGAATGGGGATCCGAATTGGATCTTTGCTTTATCTTTATGGAATGAAATAAAATAGTAATTTAATTAGTAGCTCATTTTTCATGTAATCAAGTAGATTTGAAATGAATAATTAAGAGGAGACAAAATCAAGTTTTATATTATAATTAAGCGCATCCTCTTAAAAAGAGGGGCATTATTAATAGATCATCTTGATAATAATAACTGAATTATGTAATATATAGGTATATTGTTAGTTTAATTGATTCCGTTTATTCCCACACCTTATGTGTTGTGGTTGAGTTGTAGAAGCAAGTTGTGTTCTTGTTTCAATTTTGAAAGGGCTTCTTTGAGCCGATTAGTGTATATAGCTTATTTTGCTATGCACAATTAATCGACTTAAAGGAGTCCTTTTTTGTTTGTTTAAGTGGATATATAGAGTAGGTATTAAGTTAGAGAGAAATATGGTTGTTTAGAAGGAATGTGTAATGATGAATTGAAAAATATAGCATCTAACTAAAAGAGCTATATGGAATCATAGTAAGAATGATCTCAAGTAGAGACGAGAAATCAAAGTTATAAGTACAGGGTTAGAGTAAGTACTCTAACTTTTGAAGGGAACCTAATAATTCATTTATAGAAGAGGAGAAGACGAATTGAGAACAACCCGAGAAAGATACGTAAACAATGGGGAGTATGTAATAGAACGTAAGGATCTACATAATGAGATTATTGAATCATTTTTAAATGAACATTCACAGCAAGAAAAAGAACCTGAAGCCATATTACTTGGTGGTGGTTCTGCTGCTGGAAAAAGCTCAATTGGAGAGTTAGTAAGTAAGGGGTATAAACGTAAGAAGAAACATATAATTTGGATAGATTCTGATAAGATCAAAGAAAAAATACCAGAATATCAACAATTAATGGAATCAGGGGACACAGAACTAATAAAACAAGCAGCCTTTTTGGTTCATGATGAAAGCAGTGATATTACCATGGAACTTTTAAAAATCTGTATGAAGAGAAAAATAAACTTTATGTATGATGGTACAATGAAAAATGTAGAGAAATATAAAAAATTGATTCAACAATTAAGACAAGCTGAATTCAGTATTAATGCAATCATTGTAGATGTTCCAATAAAGGTTGCTTTAGAACGATCAATCATGCGTTTTAAACTAACAGGAAGATTGGTTCCGGAACATATTATTGAAGAAAGCCATATGAAAGTAGCAACTACATTTTGTAAAATTAAAGATTTGATAGATTGTTATAGCTTATATGATAATACGGGTCAGCAACCAGAAATTTTTGCTTTTAAAGAATCAAAACAAGCAAAAGAAATTATTGTTGATGAATCTCGAAATAATCAATTTAACGAAAAATCAGCTCTTGTTTTTTAGGGAACATACATTTAATAAATTTTATAAAATAATAAATAGATTTAATTTCTATAATCTCCTGACAACTTATAATATTATTGATATAATAAGTATAGGAGGCGATATGAATGGAATTTAAAGAACTTATGAAGTATATAGAAGAAAACAAAGAAGAGCATTTTCATGATTTAATCGCTAAAAATGAACGGGAAATGGAAAAAAAGGAAGAAGAGAAATAAAGAATTTGAAGCAGAGGAGTTGACCTTTTAGGTCAACTCTTTTGTTTGCATAAATGAGTATTTAGTTAAAACTCTCCATTTATCACAAAAATCAATAATAGCGCATGTGCTGCTTTTGTAGATATTTGTGTGATATGTACTTTATTGTAAAACAACTATATTATTTTTACATGTTAACATCATTGTGTGTGGGATTTAATTTATGAGAAAAAAATCGTATGAAATAATAAATGTATAATTAATTATTAGTAAAAACTTAAATAGGTTATTTGCTAATCGTAGGAGAGTTTTTTAGTATTAAATTAAATAGAAATCAGTGTAGTAAATATACGCTTTAGGAGAGAATATATGAACCATTTTATTGTTATGCAGGGACATACTTATCAAGAAGAAAAGGAATTAGGAATTATTTGGTCACCAAAAAAAGATAGAGGTGGTAATGTACCACATTCATGGAAAAGAATGATGGATGTAAAAAAAGGAGATCGAATCTTTCATTATGTAAAAGGGAATATTGTAGCGGTTAGTATTGCTGAAGAAGATTGTAAGGAATCGAATAAACCATCGATTATGAAAAGTCATGATCAATGGAATGATGAAGGCTATCTGGTGCCTTTAAAATATCATGAGTTAGAAAAAACAATTAATATACCTGAGAATTTTGAAGAGATATCGCAGCTTTTACCAATTAAATACTCGCCTTTTCAATCAGATGCAAATGGAAATCAAGGTTATTTATACCCATGTAATGAAGAATTAGCTCTTAAATTAATTGAATTAATTAGTGATTCAAACATCTATAAGAAGAAAAATGAGCAATTAGAATTATCAGTTGATGAGGTAAGAAGGACTGAAAATAACACATTAATTCCTGTTATATCTGAAACGGAATCAAAGGTAAAAGCTACAATCCGAATTGGGCAGCAAAAATTCAGGAAAGCATTAATGGAGCTGTGGAACGGGAAATGTGCATTATGCGGAATAAATTTACCAGAATTATTAAGAGCGAGTCATTCAAAGTCATGGAAAGATAGCACAAGTATGGAGCGTTTAAATTCTTATAATGGTGTGCTCCTTTGCTGTAATCATGATGCCCTGTATGATAAAGGGTTTATTACATTTGATGGCCAGGGGCGATTGCATATTTCTCCATTGATAGTAGAAACAGATTATTTGATATTTGGATTAACACCCAAAGCTAAGATAGAAATTCGCCCAGAAAATAAATTATACTTTAAGTGGCATAAGAGTAACATTTTTAAAACAAAATAGTATAATTTATAATTTCAAGAGTATGAAGAACATAAGAGAATTGAAGGAGATTGCTACATGTATAACTGTAATCAATGTGGTACAGAAATGATTATGCAATTGCAAGATAGATATAGAGAATATTGTCCAAAATGTCAAGATCTCAGGCCAAGTAGCTTAGTATATTATAATTTACATGAGCTGCTAGAATATATGGAAGCAAATGAATACATGAGTCAGGAAAGTATGTTATATAACTTTTTAAAATGGGAGTTTGAGTTAAAGGAAGGAAGTGTATTCAAGTTATATTTAGATGTAGATAGATATGATCAAGTCGGTGATGAGAGCCTATCAAAGCAATTAGATGCATATATGAAGGGTATCCGATTAAAATTAAATGTTAAATATGAGGACGATTATATCTGGATTAAGGTGGATTAGTTGAGACCCTATATAAAGTGCGTTTTATTTTGAAAAGATAATACGAAAAAGAGGGGAGATTAATAGTGATGCAAGATTTACAAAAGGCAGTAATAAAATTTCGAGATGAGAGAAATTGGGGTCAGTTTCATAATGCAAAGGATTTGGCAATTTCATTAAATTTAGAGGCAGCAGAATTACTTGAGACTTTTCAATGGAAGTCTAGTGAAGAAGCAACAGAAACTAAAATGCAGGAAATGAAAGAAGAAATGGCTGATGTAATGATTTATTTGCTTATGTTAAGTGATAAATTGAATATTGATTTAGAAGAGGCAGTATATGCTAAATTACTCAAGAATGCAGAGAAATATCCAGTAGAAAAGGCATTTGGAAGTAATAAAAAATATGACGAACTGTAAAGCGATTATCGCTTTACAGTTTTTTGAAATAAATGTGTAAAAGAAGAGGGATGGGATTTTGAGTTGTATGTGTGTATTGGATTCAAACTGTATACAATATTCACTACTCTCAAATATTCTTTAACCAAAAAAGTGGGGGTTATTTAAATGATATCATTTGCAGCAAAATTATCTTTATTTGAAATAATTAAGAAGAAGCGAAAAGCGTTTGAGCAAGGCAGTACGAGAGACTTTGAAATTGATAAAGTACCAGTAGTCTATATTCAACGAGATAAGAAGAATTTATATGTAGGTAAGTCCACAGATATATATGAGCGTTTCGTTGCACATTTAAGTGATGAAAGTAAAACATTCAATGAAGTTATTGTAATAAAAAGCGAATTATTTAATGAAAGTTCGATTAAGCATATTGAAACATTGTTAATTGAATATTTATCTGCAGATGATAAATTTAACTTACTAAATAAAGTAAGGGGCCAAAAGATTCATTCTTATAACGGGATTGAAAATGTTCAGAGTATGTTTAAAGAAATTTGGAATCAGTTAATTGAAGAAGGGGTAGCTAGTGAGAATTTAGGTGAGATACATAATAAATTTATTTATAAATATTCACCATTTAAAGAGCTATCGGCTAATCAAATTGAGGTTTGTAAAGACATTTTTAATACGATGCTTACCACATCAAATAGTCGACATTTGATTACAGGGGACCCGGGTACCGGTAAAACAATTGTATTAACAAATATCTTATATGCGCTTGCTTACGACAATAAAACTGGTAAAGCACGAGAGGGCTTGAATTATGAAGATATAGCACTTGTAGTTCCGCAAACTCACTCATTAAATTTATATAAGAGTTTAATGAACAAACTAGGTCTACAAAGTATTACAGTACTGTCACCTTCACAATTTATTAAGCAGGCAAAAAGTAGGGGTACAAAATATAAATATGTTTTTGTGGACGAAGCGCATCGTCTGAAACAATATTTTGGTAAACAAGCACGTGATTTAAAACATTTAGTCACTGATAATGGTTATACAACTGAGTTGGAGTTAATAGAAACATATGCATATCACTTAACTGTGGTTTATGATCCATACCAAACAATTCGACCTGCAGATATAGATACAGATGTATTTCAACGGTTGACAGTGAATTATAAGAGGCATCCCTTACATAAACAATTTCGTTTGAAATCTGGAGACCAATATCTAGCATGGCTGCGTAAATATCTACAAATAGCAAATAATGTTGGTGTTTATGAGGAAGGATTATTGCAGGGCTATGACTTTAAAGTAATGGACTCTATTACAGAATTAAATGATTCCATGAAATCTTTAAATAAAGACCATGAATTATGTCGCGTAGTCGCGGGTTATTCTTGGAAATGGGCTACACAAAAGGATAAGAATCTATATGATATAAAAGATCCTGTTACAGGTAATACATTTGTATGGAACTCAAAGGTAAAGGACTGGATTAATTTTAAGAATAGTGTAGAGGAAATAGGATGTATTCATACTACCCAAGGTGCTGATTTAAATTATATTGGTGCGATCTTAGGAGCTGAAATTGATTGTAATTATACAGGTGAAGAAAATGGAGACTATGATTTGAATAAAGCAAAGATCATCGTCAACCCAAAAGAGTATAAGGATCGAAACGGACTTCCGATTAAGGGAACGGATTTAAATAATGAAGAGTTAACATCCTATATTAAACGTATTTATTACGTATTATTATCTCGCGGGATAAATGGATGTTACGTCTATGCAGTAAATCAAAATATGCAGAGATATCTAAAGGAAATAGTAAAAGTAAGTCAATAAATAAAAAAGAGCTTTGATAGTAAAAAAGAGCTGGAAATTTAGATAAGTTATGTATAAGATGAGTAAAAATAAGGGGATGTCCTAGGGCGTCCCTTTTTGCTTAAATTTTATTATTGCAAATGTAAATTGTAAACGAAATCTTTATAAATGAGGGGCTAGGTGGTGATTTAGGCCTAGTGAGCTTGGATCTAATGCCGAACCATGTAAATCCTTTTCTTCTGACAAACACCTCCAAAGTTATTAATCATACCTATTGGACGATACGTGGAACAACAAAAGACAAGGGGCTGAGAAAGGTGCAAATTAAATGTAGTAATTGCGGATTTGAACAATATATGAAAGATCATAGATTCAATAGAGATTATAAAGATGATTATAATAAAGCTTTATTTGTTATGTGTGGAAGAAATGCTTGCGATACTTCCAAAATTAAAATCCCGAATGGTTATATCAGAGAAACAATGTGGCTTGGTTCGTGGTCAATTGTTAGAGATATAACTTTAGACGAATACAAAGGTCTTAAAAGAGCTAAATTTCTTAGGGACTTAGCTGAAGAACAATCTACCAAATTGTAATAGTAAAAATCAATCTACATTCTACAATGAACAAGCTTCCATTTGCTATATAAAAATGATGATATAACTCCCTTAGCTTTTCAAAGTCTTTTATACTATGCGCAAGTTTTTTATCATACATAATTCTCTAATACGATAGTCTTATGAAAATTAACTTAGAAATGATGATTTTCATAAAACTATTTTTGGAGGGTAAATAAAATTTAAGCGGTTGGCTTACCATGTTTTAGAACAGATGACATTAGGCCTCGTAACGACAATCCTTCATAAACTAAAAAGGAATCAGAGGATTCGATTGACTGAAGGTGCATATATTCATTCAGATCAAGGATCCCACTACACAAGTCCTACCAATCAAAAGCTAGTCAAAAAGCTAAATCTTGGACAATCCATGTCAAGAAGAGGAAACTGTGGGGATAACGTCCCACAAGAATCATTTTTTGGTCATCTGAAAGATGAAGCACATAAAAAATCTTTCGTGTTCTTTGTTGAGTGGAATCAAGAGATAAGAAATATATAATGTACTATAATCACTATAGATATCAATGGAATTTGAAAAAGATGACTCCTGTTGGATACAGAAATCATCTTTTTGATGTTGCCTAACTTTTTTTCAAAATGCCCTTTACAAAGGATACAGGTTAAATGACTCCTTTTATATGGGGTAGCTTTATTATCGGAAACTTTACCTACTGAAATACTTTTTCAATGGTAGGCATAACAGCAATTGGTGGTAATGATGCAGTCCAACCAACTGCATATACGTTTAATTTTTCACCTAACTTGTAGTCTTCTCCATTGGAAACTGGAACTCTTAAAATCTTATTTTGAGAAACTAGATCCCACCAATCATGTTGATAAGCGAGCGCTTCATCTTTTGTAGAAGTAGCAGCAACGACTAAATAATTGTTATCTACTGAAATGACATATCCAGTAAAAGGTTCTTGTTCTTGTTTTTGAATAGAATGAATAGGTGTAGTGCCTACGGACACCTTACTAGAATCAGCAAAGGCTGGTGTTAATCCGAAAGTAAATCCACATCCTAATGTTAAAGCTGTTACGGTTGTTACTAATGTCTGTTTTTTTGTAAACATAATATATAGCCTCCTTATATTTTATCACTACACTATCAACTTTCAAGATATATACCTATAAAGCCTTTTAATATTAAGATGCTTAACAATTTTGTAACAAAAAAACCATAAATGTTAATATTATCTATTAATAGGAATGATTATGTGTTATAATTCACTAGGTGAACTATTTTTGTTCTTTTCATCTCTTGATGAATGGATGCCCGTCCTTAATTGTAAATATGTTTGATTTTATTGGTGAAGAGGGGAGAGATCCCTCTTTTTTTTACTTTATTAATATAGGATTCTATGTAATGAACAGAAAAAGAACCCTATAGGTTCTTTTTCCAGGCATATTAACAGTAAGGAGAGTAATGAAATGCTAATTTCAAATCTTTAGTAGGGATAAAATTTGAAAAAGCTTATCATGTTATTATTTTTACATATATGTAATATAAAGTGAATTGATAATATTTAGACTTATTATTACTAATATTCAAACAAGATAGTTAATACTATATTTATGGTGTTAACTATCTTGTTTGTTATGGAATACTTTAAGAATACAATAATAAATTTAAAATTGTTTTTTCTTTTTTGAATTTATTATTAGTTGCACACGATCAAAAAATAAAAATAATGAATAAAGACCCTGAAGAAAATACAGGGCTAGGGGAACGTATAGCTTTTTATCAACATAATAGTATATATATTTTGAGGGGATTACTAAGGGTTTTAACAAACTTAAGAACAGAAAGCCACCTGTTAATACTAGAATTATAAAAGCGTTAGGGTAGAGATTTAATATTTTTGTTAAAAAAGAATTGACTTCCATCTATGTTGTAACTAAAATAGTTACATGAAGTTGTAATTAATCTAGTTACAACTTAAACCTATTTAAAGTGAAAATTAGTTGTATATATTTAATTAAGAATGGTCGTCTGCATGTTGTCGCCCAATGTAGAAAGTTACTAACGTATAAAGGCTAATGTATATACCGAACTTTCGTATCTTCTATTTTGAAGCAATAATGTGCAGCACTATCTTTTGTTAAAGATCTTATCTGATCTTTTTTGGAAGGGTTAGTTTTGAAAAATATAGTAAGGTGGCTCAAAAAAGAACAAGATACTAAAAAAGAGGTACTTTTACAAACCAAAAAGTTGGCTGAGCATTTTAAGTGATAGCTGGACTGGTTAATAAAAATAAAGGTAGGAGATTTAAATGGAAACGAAACAAGAAAACCTTATATATGTATGGGACGCATATTGTGGATGGTGCTATGGCTTTTCAGAAAGTATTAAAGGATTTTACAAAAAACACACTGAAGTGCCGTTAACGGTTTTATGTGGAGGGTTATTTTTAGATAATTTACCAATGAAAAATTTCTCATATATAGAAGAGGGAAATAAAAGAATTAATCAACTTACAGGTGCAGAATTTGGCCCTTCATACCAAAAGTTGGTGGCAGAAGGTACTTTTAAAATGAATTCGGAAGATGCTGCAATGGGCTTTTCAGCTTTACGCTCATTAGCGCCAGACCGTTTGTTAGAATTCACTTCGGCTATGCAAAAAGCGTTTTATTATGAGGGACAAAGTCTAAGTGATCCTGAAACATACCGTAAGATTGCGATTGAGCTTGGTTTGAATCCTGAACAAGTATTAGAACGTTTAAACGCTCAAGAAACAATAATAGATGTCCAAAACGACTTCAATAAAGTTCGACAGCTTGGTATTAATAGTTATCCTTCTTTGCTTTTACAAAAGGATAATCAAATTATCCCTATTGGTGGCGGGGTAATGACCCCAGATAAAATTGAAGCGCGTTTTAAAAATTTATATTAAAAAATTTTAAGTTAAAGTATATAACATTTAACGTTTTAAAGAAGAATAGAAGTAGATGGACTTAAATCTTTCTGATATCAGTTATATTTTCAATTTGTTTTTGACGAGGGTCCAATTTTAATTTTACTAAAACTTATTAGCTTACGCCAACCCGACATTCATCTCCCACTTATTTGCTGGTGCAATCAAACCTTCACGGAAATTGAGGAGGGAGGAATTCTGGTGGGACAAGATAAAAATGTGTTTTCTATTCAATAACTTTAACAAAAAGGAGAATAACATACTATGTTTAAAACAATCGATACAAATCAAAAAGATGTGAAATTAACGGTGTTTAGTTCGGATGAAAAAAGTTTTATGGTAACTGCAACCTTGGTTGAGAAAGCAGGACATGCATTCTTAATAAATTCAAAATTCACCCAATCTGATTCGAAAGAAATTGTTGATTACCTCAAGAAAAATAACTTATCTTTAGAGAAAATCTTTATTATCCATGGAGATCCTGACTACTATTTTGGTTTAGAGGGCATTAAAGCAGTATACCCAGAGGCCATTGCTTATGCTACAGAATCTACTGTTGAACATATTGTTCATTCTGTCTTAGGTAAATTAAAAGTTTGGAAAGACGCTCTTGGAGAAAATGCACCAAGCAATGTGGTATTACCTCAAGTGTTTAGGGGTAAATCTATTGACTTTCAAGGCTTAACATTTGAACTTGTAGGCTTAGATAATTACAGAACTAGCTTATTTAATAAAGAGTTAAAACTATTAATTGGTGGTATTGATGTATTTAACGAAATCCATGTGTTCTTAGCAGATACTAGTTCAAAAGCAGCAATGGAGGCATGGATTGAGAACTTGCAAGTATTACAAGCGTTAAATGCTGACATTATTGTACCAAGCCATGGATCAATCGAAAAATCCTTAGATAATCAAGCGATTATTGCAACTATGGATTATCTAAGCACTGCAATTCAAGCTTCTGAAGAAAGTAACACTTCAAAAGATTTTGTGGCAAAGCTTGAAACAGCATATCCAGGCTATGCTAATAAAGGTGTATTAGAATTAAGTGCAAAAGTTGTAACAAAAGAAATGCCATGGGGTTAATGCTATGAATAAATATCAAAAACTATTACATGAAACGTATGTATTGACTGGTGAAGGGAAAATGGATGCTTTCAAAGCGTATTTAAATGAGAATGTATCTTGGACAGAAGCCGCTGGATTTCCATATGCAGGGACTTATATAGGTCCAGATGAAGTAGTGAAAAACGTACATGAACGTCTTGGGACAGAATGGAATGACTATAGTGCAAAGGATGAAATCTATGCATTTAATGATAAAACTGTAATCGTTTATGGAAAGTATAGTGGGACATATAAAGCAACAGGAAAATCATTTGTAGCAGATTTTTGTCATCTTTACGAATTTGATGAGAATGATAAGGTTAAAAAGTTTATTCAAATTGTGGACAGTGCAACTGTTAATGAGGTATTGAGTTAGAGTTAATCGTTTCTAACATACCTTGTATAAGGAGTAGTGTTAGGATAAACGGATTTTGCTAACATTACCCCTTATATCACATTTTGGGGAAGGTTTCTCCTTCTTCAAGTATGTTATGGAATATAACTTATATGATTAGAAGAGGTAGATGTATATGAAATTAGATAAAAATTTAATAATAATAATTATTTCTGTGTTTATTTTAGGAATTGTGTCGACTTTGATATTTCAAGCTTCCACAGGTAAAAACAAAGGTAACGCAATAAAGAGCGGGAATGTTGCATCAGTATCGAAAGATAATGTGACAGAAAAAGAAAAGAATAAAAAGATGGTAGTTGATTTCTATAATGAAGTTTTTAACAAACATAATATCGATATTATACCTAAATATGTAAGTGAAGATTATAAGCAACATAATCCTTTTGTGGCTGATGGACGAAAAGCTTTCATGGATTTCTTTAAGGAGGATTTTGTTAAAAACTCTAACTCTTCTGCAGAGATTAAACGTGTAGTAGCTGAAGGAGATACAGTTGCTCTTCATGTACATTCTCGTACTAATTCTCAAGATAAGGGAGTTGCTATAGTGGATATATTTCGTATAAAGGATGGTAAGATTGTCGAACACTGGGATGTAATTCAAGAGATTCCAAATGAAACAGCTAATAATAATACTATGTTTTAGATAGGAGATATATCTAATTATTATTTAATTGATAGAGATGTATAGAATTTAGAAATTTAGAGAAGTTATGTATATATGATTAAAATGAAGGGGTGTCCTAGTAGATATGGTACTAGGACATCTTTTTTTGCTTGAACTAGATTTGTTTAAATTAAAGGTTTGTTATTAGATTAGTGAACTACTCGCCACTTAGCAAAGCTTGAAGTGGGAGCTTCTCAGTTCCACGACGAAAGTACCCTTTCGTCTCCCTGAGCGTTACTTCGGGGTGTTCCACCCCTAGATGTCCAACGCTTGGACGCTCTTTTGGTACGGTTGATATTTTACGCAGGAACCGAATGGCTTGGTTTTCGCACTCTATTTTCTTCCTGCAACCTCATATATCAAGTTATCAAAGAACTTCATATAGCTAGTTTATCAAAAGTTTTTGGCTATGCCAAACCGAAATTCATCTCCCACCTACCGTTGGGCTACGCCCTTCACACGCTTGAGGAAGGAGAATTCTTTCGGGGAATTCGTTAAATTAAAATCATATTGGCTAACGTAAAGAATACCAATCATTTACTTCTCCTATCAGCACAAGTAAATGATTGGTATTTCTCATTAATATTGCTAAAACTGAACTACGAGCAGAATACTTTATTTCATTCTTTTTTCCCTTACAGTTTGATCTTGTAATCGCTGTTGTTCTTTTATCAGTCATTCCTACATAAGCGTTGGATATTTTGCAGGTTTGTCCAGACTGAAAAGAGCTTATTAAACCATCCATTATTCACGTTCTTCTTCATATATTTGTACCGCAATTTTTTTGTATGTGGTTAAAACTAGTTTTTAAGAAGCATATGTTTTAGCAACTGCAGAAATTCTTTATCACTTTTATCATCTTTTATGTAATCCTGTTCGTAGTTAAAAATCATTCGTACTAACATAAAAGCTGTAAGTGGTAATGGTACCTTATGCAAAGCTCCTTGCTGATAACCTCTTTCGAGCAAATTACTTATCATTTTAATTGCTTCTTCTTCAGACTTTTTAAAACAAGCTGTAATTTCAGGTGAATGGTACTCTTTATATTCTTGAAAGAGTGTAGAAACAAACGGATCTTGATGATATTCTAGGCTGATATAATGAAGGATTTTTTGTATTCGAAGTAAAACATCTTTTTCCTCTTTATATAAATCAAATAATTGTGAACGTATAAGCTGAATATGACGCATATAGCAGTCACATAATATTTCAGTTTTATCTGTATAGTAATAATAAATAGTACCTTTACCAACTTTAGCTTTCTTTGCAATTTCATCGACCGTTGTGTTACGGACACCACCCGTAGAGAACAGTATTGTGGCAGATTGAATGATTTTCATTTTTTTATTTTCTTTTTCTAATTTGATCATTGTCTACACCCTATCCTTGAAATATTTAGCGAAGTTTTCTTTCATTACATTCTGTATCAGTCCATTTGTAATTTTTTAACTCCTAATAGAAAGTCCTCTATTTGCTTCTTATAGAATAACATACACCATTCTCATTTCTAGTATATAACTATAATAGAATGCAACTTTATAACTTAGGATAAAAATGAAAGTTTAAGGTAATAACTTTTTAATCGGACGATGAGAATTCAAGTGAAAGGGGACAGTGATTTCTTTCTTGATTGAATTATTTGATTTTTTATTCAATTCGTTTTATTATATAAACATGACTAAAAGATGTTTTTAGTCGGATTTTTTACGGAAAACCGACTGATATTTAATTTTAGTCGGTTTCTATACTATTTGAGAGAAGGTAGACACTATGTGTGGAATTGCAGGGTGGATAGACTGGTCTAAAGACCTGTCTCATGAACAAGAAACGTTAAAAAAAATGACAGATGCTATCACTCACCGAGGGCCTGATGCAGAGGGGCATTGGCTTTCAAAACGAGCAGCATTAGGTCATCGACGTCTCATCGTCATTGATCCTGAAGGTGGCCTTCAACCTATGCTGTATAAAGATGGAAATGATACGATTGGCCTTACGTTCAATGGAGAAATTTATAACTATCAAGAATTACGTAAAGAACTTGAGGGGAAAGGTCATGAATTTCAGACAAAGTCTGATACAGAGGTATTACTACATGCTTATTTAGAATGGCAAGAAGATTGTGTTCAACACTTAAATGGGATTTTTGCTTTTGGTATTTGGGATGAAAGATTTGGGAAATTGATGCTTGGTCGTGATCATCTAGGTGTGAAGCCTTTATTTTTCGCTCAAAGAGGAAGCGCAATTCTCTTTGGTTCAGAGTTAAAAGTTTTGCTTTCGCATCCGCTTGTAAATGCAGAAGTAGATAAAGAAGGACTTTCTGAGGTATTTTGTCTTGGACCAACACGTACTCCTGGTCATGCGATTTTTAAGGATATACATGAAGTACGTGCGGGTCATTATATGACGTTTACCTCTAATGGTTCAAATACGACACAGTATTGGAAACTTGAAAGTAAAAAACATATAGATGATATTGATATGACAGTGGAGACAATCCGCTCCATTTTACAAGATACGGTTAAACGTCAGTTAATTGCTGATAGGCCAGTGGTATCTATGCTTTCCGGAGGTTTAGATTCAAGTGGTCTAACAGGTTTAGCAGGAAACGAATTTGGGAATAAAGGGGAACACCTTCATACATATTCCCTGAATTTCATCAATGATGAAAAAGACTTTGAGCAAGACTTCCTTCGTTTTGATCGTGATGAACCTTGGGTGAAACGTGTGGCTGAATATGTAGGAACAAAGCATCACTCTATAGAGTTGGGATCAGATAGTTTAATAGAGCATTTATTAATTCCAATGCGAGCGCGTGATCTACCGGGAGTTGGGGAACTAGAAACGTCTCTTTATTTGCTATTTAAGGAAATGAAAAAAGACGCAACAGTTGCACTTTCAGGCGAATCCGCAGATGAAGTGTTCTCAGGATATCCATGGTTCCATCAAGAGAAGTTTTTAGATGCAGAGATATTCCCTTGGAGTGTTAATTTATGGTATAGTACAGAAATTTTATCAGAGGATTTTAAAGAAAAGATTAGCCCTGAAAAATATCAAAAACAAAAATTTGAAGATGCGGTTGCTGAGGTTCCTTTTTTAGAAGGTGAAAGTGATCTGCAAATGAAGCAACGTCAAATGTCTTACATGTTTATTACACGTTTCTTGCCATTTATGCTAGAACGAAAAGATCGTACAAGTATGATGAATGGCTTTGAAGTACGAGTTCCATTTTGCGATTACCGGCTTGTAGAATACTTATGGAATGTTCCATTCGAAATGAAAAGCATAGACAATATTGAAAAAGGTATTTTACGTCGAGCTTTTGAAAATGTACTTCCAGAGGATGTACTTTATCGCAAAAAAAGTGCATATCCAAGCACAAAGGATGCTTCTTATCTACAAGGTATTAGTGATTGGATGTTACATGTGTTGAACAATCCTCAATCACCTATTTTACCATTAATAAATGTAGAAAGAGTTCGTGCTATTGCAGAAGGAAAAGACGAAGTAATTTCAGGTAATGATGCACGAGGTATAATAGATTATTTACTTCAAGTTAATAGTTGGCTTCAGGAATATAATATTAAATTAGTATGGTAGATGTAATTTTCAAATAAAGAGAATAGCTGAAACATCAATGACCTAAGTGAACCGCACCTCAAATGTATTAGATAGTTATCTAATACTTGGAGGTGCGGTTTTATTATTTTGGGGTAACTAGTTCTTTTAGCATAATAGCGATGTGTTAGTTCTAAAAACTCAATACTATTATAGTTGGTCAAGAACATGAACTAGACATCTAATTATTTCAGAGGATTTCTCGATTTGCTCTGGATCAAAATCTGAAAGGTTCGCATTAAGAATATGTTTTAGTTTTTTCTCTCTTTCTAAGTGACAGTTTAAACCACTAGGCGTAAGTTGGACATTGACAACTCTCCGGTCGTTATTTGAACGAACACGCTCAACGTAACCAGCCTGTTGTAATCCATTGATTAATTGAGTAATACCAGCGGCGGTAGTTTCTGCTCGATCAGCTAATTCTTTGACTGACAATTCGCCTTCTTCAGCTAATACTTTAAGGGTTCGAGCATGGACCATTGAAACTGCCCCTAATGTACGAGTAGCTCGCCCTCTTAAACGTCCATCGGCTGCAGTCAGACTATATATAGCCTGACTAAGTTCGTCTATCGCAGTTAACTTATTTGAAGAATTTTTCATAACATCACCATTTTCCTGTTAACTAAGTACTTAATTATATGGTGTTAACATTAACATATGAAAAAGAGTAGAGTCAAATTAAGTAGAGACTGGCTATTCATTTTCCAAGCAATATTATATATGCTCACCTTAAATCATCAATAAAATAATAAGACGACTTGGTTTGTAGTCTTGACAAAAGTACATATTATACTTCATTATTTTAATTAAGTACTTAATTGTTAAGTGCTTAATTAAAAAACGTAAAGGATGATTATTATGACTCAACGTTCACAATCTCAAGGATGGGCTTTAGATATAGCCCTTGCACTTGGTGGGTTTGATGCTTTGCATCCTGAAGCAAAGGCAACTATGGAACAGTTAGGACACGACCACACTGATTTTGATAAAGTTTTTTCTCAAGTAAAGAGTGGAGCAATGATACCAAAAGCATGGGCGACGGTTGCTTCTCAGGCTCAAGAACGTGCAAAACATTATGAACAAAAGGGATTCACTGTTACTGCTCGTGATCTATATCAGCGAGCTGCTGTTATGTGGGGACGTGCACAATACTCATATTTTAATGATGATCCACGAAAATTGGCATTTCGAGAGCGTTGTAATGAATGTGTGGCAGCTATTTCATCACTTGGAGGGGGAACAGTACAACGTATAGTACTAGAATTTGAAGGCAAACAGATATATGCACTACTTCATTTGCCCTCAGGTGAAGTTCACAATGCACCAGCAGTAATATTAGGTCCAGGTATGGATATGATTAAGGAAGACTATATACAGATTGCGCAACGTTATTATACGTCGCGTGGTATCATAGCTCTATCAATTGAAGGACCGGGTCAAGGTGAATCTGTATCTGAAGGTCTAAAAGTCGATTTGACTAATTACGAACGCGCCGTTAGTTGTTATATCGATTTTCTATTAAAACGGCCTGAGGTTGATCCAAAGCGGATTGGATTTTTTGGTATCAGTATGAGTGGGTATTGGGGGATGCGAGCTGCTGCGAGTGATAATCGTATAAACGCTATAGCCACTTTTGAAGGTGTATATGGTGAATTTGATACCATCTTTAACAGAGCTCAGCCGAGTTTCAAAGCCAATTTTATGTACATGTCTGGTTACACTGATGAAGTTGCTTTTGAAAACGAGTTGAGTAGACAGATGAACCTGTGGAAATTGGCGCCAAAGATTACTTGTCCAGTCTTCATGGGAATAGGAGAATTTGATGAACTTACCCGTTTGGAAGAAGCATTAAGTCTTTATGAGTTTGTAGAAGCACCAAAGGAGATACGCGTCTATGAGAATGAATTTCACCCGCTTGGTGGAGTAGCTGCAGAAATTTTTCGTTTTGGTGCAGAGTGGGTGGAACTTGCACTTGAAGGAAACTTTAAAGCTAACCATGATGAGCGTTATTACATGCATCGTGATGGGGGTGTTACTGAAGGGACAGCTTTTCCAACTTATTGGCTTGGTACTCAACCGGAGGAAATTAAAGCACGCAAAAAGTGTAATAAATTAAACGCTTGTAATAATTAACAAATTTATACTGATTAAAAAAGAAAACAACAAAAATAGTATGTAGCTTTTTTACACTATTTTTGTTGTTTTCTTCAAATTTTTAGACTCCTCATAATTATGGACATTGATGAGGATATTCAAAGTGCGGAAGACTTCGAATTGCTGAAAAATACGGAGGAAAGTTACAGGAAATGTTAAGGGATTTATAATTTTATCCTATTCCTAAAGGCGGATTGAATTCCTGCATAGGCTTTCCAGTATCACTGAATTTGTAATGAAAAGTTGTGAACAATTGAAAAAATAATGGTTGAAATAATGAAAGGTGAGAAGGAGTTTATTTCTAATAAGCGAAATATTATATTGTAATGTTTTATCCTAAATTATTTGTAAAGGTGGATACATAATGACAGTAAAGAAGCTTTATTTCCTCCCAGCAGGTCGTTGTATGTTGGATCATTCTTCAGTTAATAGTACACTTACACCGGGTAAACTACTAAACTTACCTGTTTGGTGTTATCTTTTGGACACAGAAGAGGGACTTATTTTAGTAGATACAGGTATGCCAGAAAGTGCTCTTAATAATGAGAATCTTTTTAAAGGTACATTTGTTGAAGGACAAGTTTTACCTAAAATGAATGAGAACGATAGGATCATAAATATTTTAAAGCGTGCCGGATATGAGCCAGAAGATCTTCTTTATATCATTAGTTCTCACTTGCATTTTGATCATGCAGGAGGAAATGGCGTTTTTACAAATACACCAATTATTGTGCAGCGTGCTGAATATGAGGTAGCACTCCACAGAGAGGAATATTTGAAAGAATGTATATTGCCGAATTTAAACTATAAAATCATTGAAGGGGATTATGAAGTAGTGCCAGGTGTGCAATTAATATATACACCGGGACATACGCCAGGGCATCAGTCATTATTAATTGAGACGGAAAAATCAGGTCCAGTGTTGCTAACTATTGATGCATCATATACGAAAGAAAACTTTGAAGATGAAGTACCGTTTGCTGGATTTGATTCGGATTTAGCTTTATCTTCAATAAAACGTTTAAAAGATGTTGTTAAGAAAGAAAATCCGATTATTTTCTTTGGACATGATATGGAGCAAGAAAAGGGCTGTAAAGTGTTCCCAGATTATTTGTGATATAGCATATAAAAAGTCATAGGCTCGTTTGAGGTGACCCCCGAAAGTTAGCTCATGACTTTTTGTTTTGAGGTGTTATAAAATTCGTAAGTTGATGGGCATGGGGTAATAATATGAATTGGAGGTTCCTTTCTAAGAGTAGGGAGTCTCTTTGATCTTGCTACCGATAATCAAATGATATGTTAATTAGATTTGATTATTGTATGCATCGTTTTTTCTTCAATAAATATTAAGTGATAAACTTCATATGTAGTATATAAGGAGATTATCTCATGGGTTATTTGCAAATATTAGATGGAGAGTATAGGAATATTAAATAATTGTTCAGCTTTTGAGATGCTTTGAGGGAATTTAGCACCTTACGCTAGCTTTGCTGCTTTTCTAGCCTCTTTAGCCTCCAGTAGACCTAATCCAGTTATGTATTGGGGAAACGGTGAAGAAATAGAAACTTTAGTTGATAGTGAATTTTTATCTTAATGTGGAAGAAAAACAGTTTTGGAAGGTGCTCAATTATATACCATATTCATTGGCAAGAGGGAGAAAAAAAGTAAAGAATCATGAATGAAAAGGGGGGAATATACTATATTACGACAAATGAAGCCTTTGTATATGTGAAGTAGAAAAAGTAAAAGATCACCTGTAAAGGGTGGTTGAAAATTGGTCTTACTATTTATTTTTTTAAGCTCTTTTTAAGAGTTCAACTATTTGTACTAGCTATTCTATAGGAGTGAGGTTTAAAGCAGGAAAATAAATTTCGGTATTATATGTAATGAATTCTTCTTTTTCATGAACAGATAAACCACTTTGTAGGATAGCTGTAATAATAAAACTACTATTTTATAGGAATACATTTCCGAATAATCTATTACCATCAATTTAATATTTTTCAAGTTTCCCAAAAACTGAAGTAATTACTAAAGTCTTTATAAGGAAATAGAAAGCTTTTTAATTCTTGACTAATATCCTCTAGATTCCCATATATATTATCTGCGGCTAAATTAATTTCCTCATTAAAATTATATAGCTGTTCATCTACATAACTGAATCCCTCACAGCAATTATTATGTATCAAATTAGATATAAATGGTTTTATTTTCAATACATTTTCTTCATTTAGGATAAATTTATCCCATAACAGCCCCAGTATTATTTTTACTGGTAATTTTTTATCATACGTTCCTTTTACGTTTTTTAATTTCGGTACGATGTCAACCAACTTATCATTACTAGATAGAGAAACTTCTATAATTTCAATAGAAGGGCTATCTAATGCTTCAATTGTCTGATCAGCCCAATCAATTATTTCAGTTTTTGAAAATAAACCAATTTGTAACCCTATACTCAGAACCTCAGCTATTATTTTTATATTAGCCATATATATAACTCCTTAGATTTTTTGATAATTATACATCGGAGTAACCTGAATTTCAAAAGGTTGTTGCTAGTATGTAGTAACTAAAGGGATTTTTAAACCTAGGATATCTCCACATTGTTATCAAGCTAAAAAACAAAATCTCTCCTAAAACGAAAAAAATGAACAAAATAATAAAAAAGGCTCATTTCTATTTCTTTTTTAGATTCCATTTCTTAGTAAGAAAACTTAGTAGATGAAAAGGTTAGAATGCACAATTAATTGGGAGATAAGTACGAGTAACTTTGAATCTCTTGAACAAATAGTTCTAATTTATTTTAGGGTGTATTTTGTTTTGTTAGGTTGATAGCGATGTGGCGGTAACCCATGCACATCAATTTAAGAATTCAGAATTTCCCCGAAACGAAAAAATGAGGTTTTTTGTCACAAGTTAGCACAAAATTATGTTTGGTTATTTGCTTTCTTAGGTTGATGAAGACATGTTGCTACTCCTGTAAAGATAGTAGAGGGTACTACAATGAGAAATTCTCTAGTATCTTATTGTGGTACCAAGCATAACTTGACAAGTAACTAATAAATTATGCCTGTTTTGTATAATTTTCGCAAAATCACTTTGACTCATTAATTATTATCATTATAAAATAATATAAGGATATATCTTACTAGCAGTTATATGTTTAGGTATATCCTTTTTGTAATTATAAGGAAGAAATTCAAGTTAAGACTGAAACAATAAGTTAGGAAAGCTAAACTGACGCAGCAGACAATGTAAAAACTCATGAAGGCCTGTCTATTGTTGAAGAAAAGAATTACTAAAAGAAAAAGGGGATAAGTTTAAAATGAGTATTAATAAATCATTTAAGGGTATCGCAATAGCAGGGTTAAGTGTTAGTTTCATGCTAGTAGGTTGTACATTAAATACATATGGACTTACACAGTCAGAGTATAGAAAAGTAGATAAGTATTATGATGCAGATAAAATGGTATCTGACCTAAAGAAATTGCACTATAGTGATGAGCACATTGAAAACCAACTAAGAAACGCATTGTCTAGAATTGAGTATGAAAAGGGAAGTAAGGAAGAGGAATCAAGTAGTAAAGAAAGTAAATCAAATGTATTAGACACGGAAGGTGAAAAGAAGGTAAAGGTATCTGAAAATGATTACCCTTATCGTTTGACTGAACTGCACTTAGAATTCCAGTATCATTTGAAAAAACTAGAAAAGAAAACTGATGAATTATTTACAGAAAAGAGTGTCTACATAGGTGAGATAGATTCTTTAATTAGTCACATTAGTTTGGATATAAACCGTTTTGAAAAAATCAAGCCACCTACAAAGTATGAAGACTACCAATTCTTAATACAAGAAGGGGTAGAAGAGATTAGAAAACACCTAATAAAAGTAGAAGATGCAGTTAGACAGTATGATGACCGTAAGTATGATAGTGAATATAATAAGGATAAAGCAAAAGAAATCATACAAACCGGTATGTTTGGGATAGATGATGGTGTTTCTAAATGGGAGACAGTATTTAAGGGGATAAACGAGAAATACCCTGATATAGAGCAAGAGGTAAAGGAAGAGAACCAGAAACATGCGAAAGAGGGTCATCGTGAGGATGATTTAAATGAAAAAGTTAGTGGTTCAGAAGTTGATAAATACAAAGCAGCCATCATAGGAAATACAAATAAGATGGATGAAGTTATCAGACTGATACAAGATATAGGACATTCAGATGTAAAGGATTATGAGTCAAAGAAAAGTGAAATCCAACTGAGTTTGGATATGGCAAAAACACACGTAAGAGACATGAAATACCTTGAGGCACCTAAAGAGTTAGAAGTTGAACAAGAAAAGATAAAACAGGCAATGGATAATTACTGGGATGCTCTGCGATTACTTTCAGAAGCATTAGAAGAACAAAATGATAGTAAGTTGGAACAGGCAAATAATAAAGCAGAACAGGCAATGAAACTATTTAAAAAAGCAACTGAGAGTATTAAAAGTAAAACGAACTAATCATGAGAATGGGTGTATGGCGGTAGCCCTATTGCAAATTAACAAATAAAAAAAGGTAAGATCGGAGCTAGGATCTTATCTTTTCACAAAAAAGAAAAAAACTTAAGGGGTCTTCGGGCGACTTGAATTATTTTATAGTAAAGTATATTAATTAATAAAATAAACTATACAAATAATTTATTATACTTCTGTGTACTCTTGCTGATATAATGTTTAAGGTAATTATTGGCTAATTAGTAATACATATATGTTATATTAGGGGGATACATAAGTAATGTTAGATGCTATTTTTGCAGTTGTAGAAATACTCTTAGGTTTTTTCGCATTTATAATAGCTTTATTTGCTTATCTCTTTTCAACAGGAGAAGAAAAGCGACAAGCAAAAGAGGATTTAAAGGAGCTTTCTAAAACTGCTCTCATCCCATTTGTTGTGTTTGTAATCGTAATATTATTTTTTGTTATTAAGGTGATTGATCATGATAATAAAGTTGAACAAGAACAACAAAGGCTACATGAAGAGAACTACCAACGCTACCATAATGATAGTAATTCTAATCTTGATAAAAATCTGGAACAAGATATTAAATAATATAGGTAAGAACCTCGTCATTTCCATAAGATGGCGAGGTTCTTACGCATAAAGAAAAGACACCCTAAGGTGCTTTTCTAATAGTTTTTTAGCAGAAGCAACTGCATCCAATAATGATTAAAAGTATAAAGAGTACAACGAGTAAAGCAAAGCCTCCAGCAAAACCGCAGCCTTCGCCGCAACTACCACCATATCCCATAATAATAGTTCCTCCTTTAGATAAGAGAAAAAGACTAGGGGTCATTCCATGTGTTTTAATGGGTTCACTTTACCTTATGTTTTTACGTATGAATTGAGCAGGTCCTTTTGAAAATAAGGGAGAGATCATTTAATGTGCTTCCCCGGAATATTGATTACCCATTTTCTAAAAAACAAAAAATTTAATTATATTAATAATAAGATTATTTAATATAATGTATTAATCCTAACAGAAGGGAGGATTAGCCATGCAATTAGTTTGTTTTAAATTAGTAAATGGTCAATACTTTTTAGTTGTAGAAGGTATCGAGATTCCTGCGCCAATTCCAGCGTTTGCTGCAGCTTTATTAATTGGTTTAAGAGTAATCCCGCTTTGTTCTTAATTTAAGGAATTCCAAACGGCACTAACTTTCAATCGATAAACCCTTAAGCATATGAATGCTTAAGGGTTTTCTATTAATAAAAAAAGACGCCATAAGGCGTCCCCACAATTAGGTAGATAAAACTTTAGTTTTCCAATTTAAAGAAATTTTGTATCAGCTCTTTGAAAGTATATCATAATATCTGATTGGCTTATTATGCATTATTACATACTTTTATCAAATCCTCTATTTTCTATTTGATAAAATAGAATTCTAATATTACTAAAAATCAAATAAATATTTCTAAAAACCCAAAATATTTAAAAGGATAACAAAAGTGATACATTTAAGGTGCAAATTATAAAAAATATTAAAGGGGGAAAAAGCAGTATTAAAAAAGCAATTATAAGCGGTGGGCAGTTATACAAGTTATATGAACCTGAATTTTGTTGAAAAAGGATACTCATTTAAGTGTACTTTTTCTGACTTGGACCAACTTAATTTTAATAATATGAATGTTGGATACAGATCTAATATGGGTATATTGAAAGGAATTACCAAGATTGCTTTAGGTATCCTAGCATACAGTATAATCTTATTATTTAAATGAATTGTATTACCTAAGCCAAAGGGTTGAAAAACGTATTTAAAATTGTAATACCTTTGCAGAGATAATAAAGTTATCTAATTAAAGCACCTGTTCGTTAAAGTGAGTTTTTCAACAGATTACTATTTTAGGGTGAACTTTGCAATGTAATGATACGGGGGCATTTGTCAATTGAGTTTTCAGAAGGATTTAAAATCGTATATCTAAAAAAATGTAAACATATATATTTAAGAGAGAATTAAACTTCAAAGTATAACTATAAAATGTGCTGGGTGTACTGACACATTTATTACTGGAAAAACAAACTATTTAAGAACAGTGCTATCAGATACTACAATTGTACTGGTCACGTTAATTATTTCTCACTTGTAATAGCTTATAATAACAGGGGGAATTGTAGTGTTTTGATATGTATCTGTTTCACTATATTAACTATTATTTCATCGGGCTCCTTACTGAAATAATGAAGAATCATTATTTGTTTATTCTGATTTCTGGAAAAGTTTTAATAGATTCATGCTGAACAAATATACTTTTTAGGAAGAGGAGAGATTATTGATGGATAATCAATTACTATATCAACAGCAAAAAAGAGAAAAGGCACTCGTGATTGGAGCTGGTATTGCAGGTTTGCTTACTGCACGCGTGCTTTCCAGTTATTTTGAGACAGTGATAGTTGTTGAAAAAGATGAGTTACCTCAAAAACCATCTGAACGTCCAGGTACACCCCAAGACTTTCATCCTCATCGTGTATTACCACGCGGAGAAATAATTATGAACCGTTTCTTTCCTGGATATGTTGATGATTTATTAAATCTAGGGGCCCATAATGTCAAGAATGATAAAATGATTCGATTTTCTCCTTATGGGGCACTTGAACTAGTTATAGAACGAAAAGGTGCAGCGAGCAGTCGAGCGTTGTTAGAATGGACAATCCGCCAACGTGTACAAGAAATTCCTAATGTACATTTTCATTCAAAGCAAGTGGTGACAGGACTTCTAACTTCGTCTGATCACAAGCGCGTTATTGGGATCAATATTCAAGAACGAGATGAATTAAAAACAAAGCGAACTGTGTTAACTGATTTGGTAATTGACACATGTGGTCGTCAATCTAAACTCAATAAATGGCTTACATCTATGGGATATGATGTTCCGGAACCAGAACGTTTAAAGGTGAATTTTGGATATAGCACGAGATATTATAAAGTACCCCCACATATCAAAGAGAAGTTGAGTGCAATTTCTGAAGGAGATCCTGCTAAAAACATTGGAGCTGTAGGGCTATTATATATTGAAGATAACATAGCTCAAGCGCTACTATTTGTTGCTGGAGGTACGCACTATCCACCAACCAATTCAAAAGAATATGAACAAGAACTGGATTCATTAGTTACACCTATGATGAGGGAGTTAATCAAAGAGTTAGAACCAATTAGTGTCCCGAGAGGATTTAGAGCGCATGAGTCAACTCGTCAACATTTTGAACAAATGGAAAATTGGCCATCTGGATTATTAGTGTTAGGTGATGCTTTTTGTAACTTTGATCCGATTTATGGGCAAGGGATGACCGTAGCCGCCATCGAAGCTGATATGTTAGATACTTGCTTAAAAGAACATGCTACTCATAAACCCGGGTTCGAACGCAAAGTGCTGCAACGTATGCAAAAGGCTATTGAGCCGGCATGGTGGTTGAGTTCAATTGCGGATTTACGTTGGAACGGTGTTGAACATGTAGGAGCCGTTCCACTAAAAGGTGTGAAATTTGCACAGAAATATTTTGATTTATATCTTAAACAAGCTTTGAAGCAAGCAAATGAGGGTAATTCATCCATGCTTCAAAAATATATAATGATGAATGGACTAGTCCATTCACCTCATGAAGTAATTAACTCAGATATGTTAAACATGTTAATCACTGGAGATAAGTCTTCGGAAGAGAATGAACTTTTAGACGAACTTGGAGCAGCAGATAAGAGACCACTGCAAGAAAGAATACATGAACTAATCCCTTCCTTTACATTAGCCTTTGAGAATAGCATTCCAAATCTATTCTCTTCCATTTTAATTTCTAATGCCAAATGAGGAAAAGGTAGTACAAATCAATGAATATTTGTATTTGATATACTCTAATTTTGTATATCTTACAAACTATATCAAAAAAGAAACATAACCTCTTATTTTCTGCAGGTATATGTTTCTTTTTATCATTTTTGCCAAGAAGACTCCTTCCTCAAGGAGCGTGAAGGGTCACAGCCCAGTGAGTAGGTGGGAAAGGAGGTATCATCTAATATATGTTGGATGATACTTTTTTGATTTATGAACAAAAAGGCTATTGAAAGGGTCCTGATATGAATATCAAACCCTTTTCAATATGTATAATTATTTCACTGCCTCTTTTAATTCTTTTCCAGCCTTAAAAGCAGGTGCTTTTGAAGCCGCGATTTGCATTTCTTCACCTGTTTGTGGGTTACGTCCTGTACGTGCAGATCTTTCACGTACTTCAAATGTACCAAAGCCAAGAATCTGTACTTTCTCTCCATCTGCTAACGCATTTGTTATTGTATCTAATAACGCTTGTGTTGCTACAGCAGCATCTTTTTGTGTAAGTTCAGCTTTTTCTGCTACTACTTTTGTTAATTCTGTTTTATTCATTTTCTGCACCTCTTCATATGTAATTAGGTGACTATTATAACGTGTGATTACTCATGATGCAATTATACTGTACATAGGAAAAGCCATAGCAAGAGATAGAGGACAATTTCTGTGAAAAAGGCATAAGAAGGATATTAATTATCGTGCTAAACTTTGTTCATATTTCTTTACATCTTCCATGGTTTTAAATATTAATACATCAAAAACTCCTTTTTCATTCCCACATACAACAACAAAACCATCCGTTGCTTCCAAAACTCTACCGACGCCACCATCTGTAAGTGTAATACTGGTGAGATGTTTTACGTTCAGTTTTTCTTCTTTTCGAATGTAAGTAGTTATGGGTGTTCCTACAGGAAATGTGTCTGTGAGCTCTTTTGTTGTATATGTGCCATCATCTACTGATTGGGTTTTAGTTGTAATAGAATCAGTTTGAGTGGCACATCCTGTTGAACATATTAAAAGAATGCTAGTAATAATACTTACACATGCTGTTTTTACCATTCACAAAATCCTCCTATAACTGTTCTTATTGTCAACCCATTTAGGGTAACAAATTATATATACGAAGTTTGTTGGATTATATGAGTCGTAATTCAACAAAGATACAGTTATTTTGGCAGAATATGTTTCAAACAAAAGAAAAGACACCCTAAGGTGCCTTCCTGCGACTGGAACCATCGTAATATGGTATTGGGTGCCAACCCGAGTATTATTTTGCCAGATTAAGTAATTTGGGTTGTTGAGAAATATAATTCAAATCTATATTTTGTTTACTTTTGCCTTGTTAGCTTTTTTGTTGTGGATTTTCCAATCTGTTCAGATTTACTTTTACTATCATCGGTAATTACTATCTTGATACTTCCTTGAGCCTTTTTATCATTTTAGCCAACAAGACTTCTTCTTCAAGGGGCGTGAACCCTTCATATTAAGAGGAATTAATCGCGGCTTACTAAATATTATAGATCACCTCTTTACTTATAGAATCATCAATACAGAGTCTTTACGACTTTTCATTTTTCTTTCACTTTTATAGGAGAGGGAAGGGGAATGAGCTAAGATAAAGCTGGTTTAGTAGATTTGTTTTATTTTAAAATAAGTTTGAATGAAGGAGACAATTTGCTAAATACACTATGTTGTTCATTTCCTTCTTGCATCATACTTGCTTGATAAGGTGAAAATCCTTTATACGTTTTTCTTTTCCATTGCCATAAGCCATTATTTTGATCGAATTCGCCATAGTATTGATTGTAATCAAGTTTGTTTCCAGTGTTTTTATTAAAATTATTGCTAATAAAAATACGGCTATTACTTGCATAGACTTGGTTATTGGTAATCACAGTATTGCGGGTATCATAATTTAATTCGATTTGGCCACTCTCTTGATTTTTTGTATCATTTTTATAAATTACATTGTTCGTAATCGTGTTATTTTCAGCATATCCTTGTTGGTTGTCATATCCACCAATTGCAATACCACTCATGATATTATTGGATATTGTATTGTCTTTAACGGTAATTTGGCTTGCGCTTTTTCCTGCATGTTCGCTAGCTACTTCAATCCCCAGGTCGTTTTCATAGCTTTGATTTTGCTCAATGATAATTTCTTTTCCGCCATCCACGTAAATACCATCAGCTGAATATTCATTATAACTCGTATTATTGATGGATGAATTGTGATGAACAATGTTATTACGAACGACTCCATTCCGTGCTTGATCTAAAGAAGCTACTGGTGATACTCCTTCATGTCCAATCAGAACAATTCCGATGTTATTGTTATCATGTACTTTGTTATTAGTAACTTCAAAAAAATCTACATTCCCGTTCATAGCAATTGCTTCACTCAGTCCTAACTTCAAATTTGCTACTTCGTTATTATCAATGACAATATGATTTAAATTATTTTGTGCACTAGATGAAGTACCGTATACAGCAATCCCGTGTGCGTTTCCATCCTTAACATTTGCTTCAATGTGATGGATATAATTATTTCTAATCTCGATATGACTTCCTGTTCCAGTAATATAAATACCAATAGGTGTTTCATTAACTTTTGTTGATTTTAAATTGCGAAACTCTAATCCTTTTATCTGGATATAATTTTTGTCCTCTATTGTAAATAACCCATCATCCTCTAACTTGACTGTGGAACCATCAAGAATTACTTTTTCATCCTGGTAATTTTGAAAAGTAATAGGTGCTCCCGAGACTCCAGAATGAGTGACACGAACCTTTTGGTTATAAATCCCGCCTCTTATGTAGATTGCACTTCCTTCTTTAGCAACGTTAGCAGCTTTTTGAATGGTAGCGAAAGGTCGATCTAATGTGCCGGGATTGAGGTCGTTACCTGTTGGAGATACATAGTAATTTGTAACAGAATTTACATTGTTATTGGATTGTGCAAAGGCTGGTACTGGAAGTGTGAAAATTAACATACTGAGTGAAAACATGATGATAAAAAGAGATTTTTTTAATGAGGGGAATATTTCCTGATAGTTCATCATTTTCTTCCTCCTTTTTATTAGCATTCCTTCTCAACTATATAATTCAAACTGACGATTTATATCTTGTACTAATAAAAAAAGACCCAGTAATGTATTTTGGATCAAGAAACGCCAACTCCCATGGTATACTCAATTTGTAGAAGTCTTTAGTGAATCAAGAATGACATTACATGGTGAGTCTCAATATAAAGGAATTGAAAAGACATCTCTTAAATAAGCTACCCTTGAATCATTAAGATTTTCTTAGTCATTGATTTATTTTGTACAAAGAGTATTTGTATTTTTTTATAGAAAAAAACTGCCTCCCAATCGTTAGACATGTCTAACAGTTGGGAGGCAGTTTTTTGTGCTCACTATAGTAGAGCATAAAAAATTTAATCGCCATTCTTTTAATTTGTATAATTACGGAGGTGAAACAGAAAAGAACTCCGCTGAATTTTATCTTTATTGGTTTTTTATTATAAATCATTAAGTAAGCAAAACGCAATAATTTTACTTAATTTAACAACCATTAAATCATAACATAAAGAATAAGGATATACAAATAAATTAATATCTATTTTTTATTTTATAGTATTCCTTCTCAACCACATAGTCAAAATTTACGATTTATGACGTGTATCAATAAAAACAGTTAATATGTAAGAGGAGATACCCAGCGTATACTATTTAGTATGTAATATTAATAAAATATTGATATTATAAATATAATATATTAATATATATAATTATTAATTGTATAAGAGGTGCATCTATGGAAAGAGAAATATGTTTCAATAATATTTGTGAGGGGAAACCTTTAGTAGGAAAATTGTATAATGTTAGGAAAGAATACTATAGATTAAGTAGTCCATATTTTGATCTAGATCAACTTCCAAACTTCTTAAATATTATCTTAAGTATAGTATTTATATTTATAGCTTTTATTCCCTTTGCATTAGTTTTTAGTATAATTCCAGAGTATTTTGCAATAATACGATTTATATTTGTATGGATTAGTTTTGGTGGTTCAATATATTTAGGGGCAAGATTGTATACCGAGGTAATTTATAGATTAAATAGGATACAAATAAAGAAAAGAGTTGAAAAAAATAATCATACATTAACGAATCTAATACTAGCTGAGAAACAATTAGTAGAACAGTTAGATATATTAAAGATACCTGTAGATTATCGTTATCCATATGCAATTAGTAGGTTTGAGAATTATCTTTCTAATTATAGAGCAGATAACTATAAAGATTGCGTGAATATATTTGAGCAAGAAAGACATAATGAAAGAAGAATAGATGAATTAAGAACGATTCAGGAATTACAAAGAGATACTAATCATAAAATAGATGAAGGAAATACTATTGGTTTAATAAACCTTATAAAAAATAGATAATATGTAATTGTAAATCTCTCAAAGTAGATAAAAATATTATTTGGTAGTTGTATAGAAAAATAGTGAAAAGGCGTATCTAATAAATAAGATACGCCTTTTTCATGTTAATAATTATAATTATTTATTGAGCACGTTTTATGTATTTCATGTTTTAAAAGGAACATAGTTAAAACACATTAAAGTGTTGTGACTGTGCAGGGATATTAAAGTCAATTAAAAAATAATATAATTATTTAAAAATTCTTCATCCAATAACGGATTAGATTAGTTCAATAAGGAATTAAAATAAGAACTTGTAGATACTGAAGAAATAGAAGAAACGAATGATTTTAAATACAAAGTAGGCTCTGTTATACAGAGGTAAAGAGATTACAATTCATTTTTGATGAACTAGGAAAAGTTTGATTTGTATAAAGCTGAGTAGAGGATTATAAAGTGTGTGCGGTTGACTTTTGGATAGTGCTTTTAATGACTTCATTTGTGTTATTACCGTTATAAATTACTATTATAAATAGTTCTTTCAAGAATTCTAAATTTATTTTTTGTTCTTCGTTCGGAGTATTACTGGAAACACGAACATAGTCTAATTTTTGTATTTAAAAAATAACAATCTCTTTCAAAGTAGGAATCTTAATATTATTCAATCTAGTTAACTTGAACTATAACAAAAATATACTAAAAGGTACCTTTGGATTTTGAAGTGTTCCAATAGTATTTTTTATACTGTTTGATGTGTGTTCTTCAATAATTTTTCTTATTTCTAAAAGGAGTACCTTTTGAAGTATCAAGGTATGAAATGATTTAAGGTTTGGAGGATAATTTAATATTAGAATTCATTAGAGTCATGTTTAGTTTAACTTCAGATAAATGTATTTTAGAATTAATTATGAGAACCTTTTATAAAGAAATAGCGTCTGTTACAAATATGGAGAAATATAGAAAATCATCGAAAGTGATTGCGCTTTGGGTTAACATAGTATTAAGGTAACTTTCCTAAGTAAGTATTTAAGGGGTGATTAATTTGAATTTCACATATAAGAGACCGTTAATTTTTATAGTCCTACTGTATATTGTATTGATAGCTTTTAACTATGCAAATCATAATCATTTCAATTGGTTTGAAAACCTTATAAAAACACTATTTATAGTAGCGTTTTTTGAAATTATGATGTGGTTATTTTCTTCAAAAAAAACAACCTCTAGAAAATAAGAGGTTGTTTTTTATTAATCACCATGTTTTTCCTGTCCAGCCTTCTTCTTCATAAATGCATGTACCTAGATACCAAGCAAGCTGACCAGCTAAACCAATTAAATTACCTTTGACGCCTAATCTAATCATTTTTCTAGCTGCTAATTCATATTCTTTGTTAGTAATATTAGCAATAATAGAACCTATAAAGCCTACTGATAGAAATTCTTTATAATTTGCTATAAGTTTTCTTTCTATACAGTTATCTACAGCTTCCGTTTCTTGTTTGAATGGATCTTCATAGCCAGGCGGTGTATTTACACGTTTGATTTCTTGTCTCAATTGTTCTAATTCTTCAGTTTTACCATATTTGTTTTCTATCATATCAATATCAATATCTACTACTCTTCCATGTTTATCTTTAACTGCAGCTTCTTCAACAACAAATTTTAATTGTGCAGCTACTTCTTGTACTAATTTTTCTTCTTCACTATTAATCTCTTGCGCTTTGGAGATTCCAGCGAAAGAAGTTGTAAACAAAGCGAGTACGAGCGCCATTGATACAATATTTCTTAATATAGTCTTCATTTTTAATCCCATCCCTTTTTTCCTTATTTATGCTTTTTTACCGGTATTTTCTAGCACAGCTCTATCTTAATACATAAAGCTATAAAAATATATACCCTTCAGAAAGCGGAAAAATAATGAAATCCAATGATTATTACCTTTAAAACCGCGGTTTCAAGATACTTACAATTTAATTATTTGAATATTCTGTGTTTTATTTATCAATTAAATTGTGAATATAGAAATAATGTTAGGTAGTGAGTAATTAATAATGAATTGATAGATTAATAAAAAATCCATTATTACCCTTTTAAGAATTAAAAATCTCTAATGTTAAAATAGGGTTATCTTACAAAAAAACGTAATTTTGTAGTAGGCGAATTTTTTTGTATTGGGAATTACTACACATGAGATATAAAAACAACACTGTGTCTGAAAACCTTTTAGTGGGGAAGTGGATATACATAGATGAAATATAGATAGCAAGAAAGAGCTGAGATTTATGAAAAAAAGAAAATTGTAAGAAAATAAAATGATGGAGATATTGCATGATATTTCATCATTATCTTCCTCCTTTTTATTAGCATTCCTTCTCAACTATATAATTCAAACTGACGATTTATATCTTGTATTAATAAAATAGAAATCGAAATGTATTGTGGGGGAAGGGACATCAACTACTGTGGTCTCCGTTTGTCATCTGAAACCGAACTGTAAATAATTCATGGGTTATTAACAAAAAATCAATTTAATATATTTCATAAGAGTAGCATAAACAAATGATACAATAATAGGATAAGAGAGAAATTCATTTGTGATTATTTTTATGGTAAAGGCAATATGATACTCAGTTTAGTTAGAATGGAGTCGAAATTTTTATGGCACAAAAATTTGCTGTTTTTTCAAATACAATAGGGGAATATGAAATCTTTGTAAAATCCCAAACAATTTATTGGCCTAGATCACTTACTAAACTTACAAAGTCTCAAAGCGATAGCGGAAATGTAAAAGAAGAAGTGGTTGGGGATAGGGTTTACCTGGTAACAGGAGCTTCTATTCGTGATTATATATTCGAAGATTTAAAGGGAAAAGTTATATCTTCGCCGATGATTACACATATGGGAGTTGTTAGAGAAATTATAGAAAATCCGATTATTTGTTACAGGTATAAACATAGCAATAAAAACAGAAAAAGGGACACTGTTATGTTACCGTTTCAAATGTTTGAAATACTTAAGGGATTTAAGAGATATCTAGATGAGGATTTTACAAGTGAGAACTTGGCTGAGATAGACCGTATTTTAAAAGTTGGAGTAATTATTGAAGAATTAAAGATGGAAGGTAAAATAACGTTTGAGCGTGCCTATGAAATAGGAAATGTTTATTATATTGGTGATAAAAAAGGCAATTTGTTTATTTTAGATGAAGATTTCACACCTGTTTCACGACAAAGTGCAAATGTTGAGAGAGCGAAAAAAGTACAGATGATGCCGGATAAGAATTCCTTAAAAGCCATTCGGGAGGCATGTAATGAAGCTGGATTAAAAGGTGAAGAAGTGATTCAACACTTAGGTACATGGCAAGGGGAACAGTACATGAAGATTGATATTACCGATAGTTTGTTTTTACCCGTTGATAATGATAAAGGGCTTTCACAAGGGATTTCAACGAGATTGTTGACAGAGGGAGCTGGTGAACGATTAGTATCTCAATTGTACAATACGGTAACTAAACAGCAAGAAACAAATCCTTCACAAAAGGGGAGTAATGACGTGGGATTTGCAAAGAATCAAATTTTGTATGGACCACCTGGAACAGGTAAAATGTATAATACGGTTTTATACGCAGTTGCCATTTGTGATGAAAAAGTATTGAGTCATTAAAGGAAATGCCTTATAAAGAAGTACTAGATCGTTATGAAATGTTAAAAAGAGAAGGAAGAGTTGCTTTTACAACATTTCATCAATCCTACGGATATGAAGAATTTATTGAAGGAATAAAACCGGTAATTAATCAACAAGATGAAGATTCCATATCAGATTTAAAATATGAATATACTTCTGGGGTATTTAAAAAGTTTTGTGAAGAGGCTAAAAAGGTTAGAGTAAAAGCACCTACCTTAAAGATACGAAAGCACCCTGTCGTGTGGAATGTCCTTCTTGAAGGGACGGGGCAAACTAAACTCAAAGAAGAATGTTTTAAGAATGGTTATATCAAGATTGGGTGGGCTAAGCAAGATCCATTTATAAATGAATAAAATGATAGTGTAAACGGTACAGTAAGAAGGATTTTGTTAAATTTCCAAGAGGAAATGCAAGAACAAGATCTTGTCTTTATTCAAAGAAGTAATACAACTATTGATGCAATAGGAATTATAGATGGGTCTTATGAATTTGATGAGTCTGATAAAAGATATCCAAGGAAAAGAAAAGTGAAGTGGATTGCTACTAATATTAATGAAGAAGTATACGCCCTAAACAAGAATACAAAATTGGATAGGAAAACTGTATATCCATTAAGAAAGATGGATATTGAAGGGGTAATTAACTTAATTGAAAAGTATATTAGTACTAAAGAAATCAATGTAGAAAAAAATATTGATCCATACGTCTTTATAATCGATGAAATTAACAGAGGGAACATTTCAAAAATATTTGGAGAGTTAATTACACTGATCGAACCAACAAAGAGAATTGGAGCAGCAGAACAGACTACTGCACTTTTACCGTACACAGGGGAGGAGTTTGTCATCATTAATTCATCCACTGTTGTTTAATACATCTTCTGTTATGAACCACATTTATCAGTTTTAACCTCAAGTGCTTATTAAGCACTTCACGATTTTGACCTGAACGGAATATTGTTCCGTTCAGCTTTTCATCATCGTCTACATTGGAAATTATTTTATTTACGCTACTTGGATCATAACCAATCCATTCAGTAACATCTTTCGCCAAGAATAATGGATTATCTGCATCTCCATAAATCTTAAATCCTTTACCTAATACTTCTTGGTCGTGAATCACTTGTAATTCGTTTGTCATCATTTATTCATCCATTTTTGTTTAATGTTATTTGCAATACTTTTGTTTTAATAGCTACATAACTTTTTAGAATAATTGTGAGAAATATACAGATAATAAGAACAAGCAGTGATTGTTAATGGATTGAAAAATTGTAAAAGAGAACAAAAAAGGAGTCTCATCTTTATTAGGAGCATTGGAGTGTGATAAGAAAGAGGAATAGATTAATGAAAATTATGAAAGATAACAATTTAGGAGATCAAAACAATGCTGGTCTACTCTACTGGTAATTAAATGGAGGTATATATGGCTAAAAAAAACCATGAAGATTTTGTTCAGCAAGTACTTGATTTAACTGAAAATGAATACATAGTAATTGAACATTATATTGGTGCTACGACAAAAATTAGATTTTTACATAATGATGAAACCTGTTCACAGGGCTTCACTGAAGGATTTCTAATGACTCCAGCTCATTTTCTAAGTGGTCAAAGATGTCCAAAATGCAGATATAAACGTAGTCACAAAAAAACAACCAAAACTCATGAACAATTTATAATAGAGGTATTCAAGTTAGTTGGTAACGAATATACAATTTTAAGCAGATATAACGGAACAGACGAAAAGGTAGAAATAAGACATAATAATGAATCCTGTGATAATTTTGAATATGCCGTTACACCGCATAAGTTTTTACTTAATAGGCGCTGTCCGAAGTGTTCATATAAAAAGAGAGCTGATGATAAAAGAAAAACCATTGAAAAATTTAAAGAAGAAGTTTTAACCTTAACATTTGGAGAATATAGGGTATTAAGTGATAATTATTCAAACAATCATACTAAAATTAAGATCCAACATATTAACGACTCGTGCGATAATCATACATGGTATATCAAGCCAAATAATTTTCTCCATGGACAGAGATGTCCTTTGTGTAAGGAAAGCAAAGGTGCTAGACGAATACGATTATTTTTAAAGTCATATAAAATATCGTTTGAAAGGGAGTATAAATTTGAAGATTTGCTAGGTGTCAAAGGCTCGGAGCTAAGGTTTGATTTTGCTATATTTAACGAAAAAAGATGTCTTAAACTTCTAATTGAGTATGATGGAGAATTTCATGATAAACAGGTACACGAAGAACACGATCTAATAACTCAACAGTATCATGATATGCTTAAGAATGAATATACTAAGAAGAATAATATAAACCTAGTTAGAATCAATTATCGTGAGCAAAATGATATAGAAAACATTCTAAAAAATGTTCTAAAGATAACATAGGGAGGATACTGTATTTGTCCTAGACATCTTTGGTTATTTAGGAAAGCAGAAATAAACTTCTACCAGTAAAGGGATAGTTATTTGCTGTCGTAAAACAGTTTTCAATTTTGTAGGGCTAGTACATTATTCCGCACCAACACGGTGTGAAAATATCCCGATGCGAGACGGGAATTTTGGTGTTTTTAGGCTAATTAAACCACCGATTCCGAGTAGATATAATACTAACCTCGATACGATTCTTTTTGATTCCAATATTACATCTCTGCTAATGGAATGTTAGGAGGTGGAACAGGGGGATTATATTGAGTGTTTAAAGAATGGAAATAGGATGTTCATCATCCAATAGATATAATTTAAGTTAGTCTATTGTATTGCGAAATAGATAGTGATATAATGTTAGAGTTAAAAATTGAGCGAATAAATAAACTTTGTTAGGAGTGAACTTACATGCAACCGCCTCTTTAGGAGGCACACTATATATTTCTGTAATCCTTTGAAGCAATAAATAGGATAGGGCTATTCTTGCCTACATATCACAGGGATAAGTGTGTTTTCTAACGAGGAGGGACTGCGTGTAGTTCGCTCCTTTTTTGCGTTGTTTTAAGAAGCGGTCAAAATGAATTTGATAGAATAAAGGGCGTTCGCTTCGCTTACTGCTACGCCTCCCTAAGGTCGTTGTTTGGGACGCTCCCTGCGGTCACTTCGCAACCTAAAGGTGACGACCCTATCAAGTTCACCCCTATAAATGAAGTATTAAATCCCGAAAGCCTAGTAATAACAATGGCTTTAATAACGTTATAAAAAGCGCGCATCTTTTGACATAATATTATATCTGTAAGTATTAATAGTATTGCGACAAAACTTGCACACTATTTTAAACAGTCTACTTATCTGTAAGCGACCTAAACTTATATGAAAGGAAGTGAGTGAAATGGCTGTCATTTGCAGTCTCTAATTGAAAGTAGGTAATAATATTGGATCAAAACATCACATTAACAACAGAAGAATTTGTAATGAAATTTGGTACTGAGGTACAGAAGGCTAAGTTCAAAAGCGATGGTAAATTAGGTTCTAGAACTAAACAGTCTGTTGTTAACACAGCTGAACAGGAATATGTAGTAGATATTGTTAAACAAGGTAGGAGTAACATATACGTATGTACAAAGCGTGATGAAAAGGTTATGAAGAAAGACGGTCGTGTAAGAAGCGGTAGAGAACAAGTTGAACATAGAATCCCAATGGACATAATTGTAGCCACTCACTTAGAATACGATATGACGAAACAAGCCAGTATGAGTTTAGGTAAATGGGCAGTTGAATTCGGACTAATCTCAGAACTTGAATCTGACTTAATACATTCTAGACACAGAAGTACTCTACGTCAAAATCATATTGATTTGACTATTGAGAATGGTCTTCTTAAAGAAGACCAAACGAAACTATTAGATGAGTTTACACTTCGCTGCCTTGAGATATATAGACAATTGGCTAAGACCTTAGAGCGTATGAACAAATGCGGTATCATCTTATTCTATGAAAACTGGATTGGATATAGTCATGATGGAAAGGTCAGTATAAATCCCGAAATAATGAAGAGAATTCAAAAGACTAGACGGGATCTGATGAAGAAACATGATGTTGTTGAATTCAATCTACTTGCACATCGTAATGCTAAAAAGGTTATAAACTTTCAGCTCGAATGGAAAGAAGCATTAGCAGAAGTAAAAGATGAGCTTGGCAATGTCCTAGGCATTAAGTATTACTGGAAAGAATACGAAGTGATATTAAAGGCTACAAGTAAAGCAGTGCATCGATATCTTGAAAAGTATTGTGCCGAAGCATTAGAAGCCTATATGAATAATAAAGATCTATTCATAGATCAAAATGAAGCGAACTATGTGCTTAAACGTAAAGCTAATTTCATGAAGAAGGCAGAGAAACGCCACAAGCAGAAGCTAAAGGAATACAAGGAAATGAAGGTTGGATTTGCAACAGCAGAAGATGAAGAACTAATTAGATATTTTTACACACAGCAAGAACTCGAGGATATCATTGCAGGATATGAACCAGGGGTTAAGAGGTTGCACTTGAAGAATCTTTATATAGAGCGTATGGAGCAGCTATTTGATTTGTATAAGTTAAAAGCCTAAAGCAACACTTTGAAGGAGTCTCTTAATTGAGGCTCTCTTTTTTGTATATTGGCTCAGACAATTGAGCAACGGGTCAGAACTTATAACTTCGACTTACACAAACTAATAAAACCCGTCTTTTATTGTTTGTTAAACTATATTGATTGTGAAGGAATTTACTTAAAGAGGCAGATTAGTTTGAGAGGAACATGTCTGTTATTGATTAAACTGCCACTATCTTTTATGAAATGCTTTTATTTTATCAGAAGGAAATACAGTTCTTCACCAATCCTTCAATCGCCCATAAACTGAAACTAGGGTGATAAAAATGCTAAAACGTAATCAACAGGACATAACTTCTTATCATCAAAAGTATTTTCGTCCATCTTGCTTGAAAGCTTTAAATTTAAGATTTAGCAATTGGGAATTTTTCGCTCCTTATTATGATAAATCTCAAACAGAAATCCAAGTACCTACAGAATTGACAAAAACCCCCGAAGATACCCTTCTTAACTATTTTAGTATTTTGCGTGAAGCTGAAAATATGGGCGGAAGGAGTTGCGGTTCTATTGGTCAGGCACGTATACCATTTCCTATTGCATATAATTTTTTGTCTAAAGAGTATCAAAATAAATTAAGCTATGAAGAATACTTTAATTCGTTTGCTGGGATAGGGCATGCGAGTTTGCTAAAGCTTTGTCGAGTGCCAGATGGAAGACGGGGAATAAGATTTTTTTATGAAATTGAAACGATTGAGGGATTCGAAGGCAAGAACGCTGAGTATTTCGGCTATTCTTACGGATTTATCCAACTTGAATACGAAAAAGAAGGTTTTCGTATTTCTGATTTGAGTAAAATTGAAGAAGATTTTTTATGCGCACCATATCATGGTTGGGACCATGAGGGGGAAGCGGTTGTAAAAGTGAAATATGGAAATTGGTGCAAATTGATTCAGCATATGTTCCCAACTATGAAAAATGGATACGTTAAAAATATTTACTTTCATGGTAATGATGGAGCGGATTATTGTATTATTTTTGCTACATTAACAAATGGAACTGACGTAGAAATTGCTCAATTTCGTAAAGTAGGAAATGGAGAGTGGAAACAGGTTAACATGAAGCCCGAAAAAGAGTGTTTAGATGAAAAAGCAGATGATAATTTATAACGGGGCAACTTTTGGACAGTTAAATAGTTAATTGACGTACAAATACATTTTTTAACTTTTTCTCAATTAACGGGTGCATTTCTACTATTTGAAAATGTACAGGAAAGAGATGACTCAGGTTTGAGTTATTCCTTTTTTCTTATATTGGGCGGATATTGGCATAGGGGCGAGTTCAAGATATAGCTGCACAACGATTAATAAATCTGTCATTTTATGAAGACTAAACTATCCCTATTATTTAATACAGCAGGTTATATTAATTGTGAATGAATACACTTAAACAAATGGATACAAAGGTTCAACAACAAATAAAAAAGAACTTGGAAACTCTCCAAGTTCCTAAACTAAGTGATACTTTCATATCAATTTTCAATCTGATAGTCTAGTTCTCCCGTTAACATATCGGGCAAGTTTTTTGATGTTATTTCGTAAGAAAACTTAAAGGTTTCCGAAGCCTTTAATAAAATATAGGATGGGAATGAGATATTTTCCTTTGGATTCAACTCTCTGTAATAGTATTCAAACACGTGATATTCATCTTCATTATATATTTCAACATTAAACAAACTGTTAATATAATCGCTGTAATCTTCATTCAAACTCTCAACTTTTTCACTATAACTTTGAGAAAGAGAAAGTATTGGTGGTGAAGGGAGAGGACTATATTCAAAGTTCTCTTGAACTTTACTGTCTTTATTGTGTCTAAGTATATAGTTTAAAATCCCATCAGTAAATTCTTCAATAACTAGAGGAGACGGTACTTTAAGGTCCTGAGGTTCTAGAATTTCAACCTCCTTAGGGAATTTTAACTTTACAGTAATTGACTCGTTAAATTCTTGTCCTGTATTCCTTAAAACTAAAGGGATAACAAAATACGAACCTATATAGTTAAACATTTCTAAATATCCTTCTAAAGCTTTCAATCCCCTTAAAAAATCTTGGATTTTTTCACCTTTCTCTTTCTCTGTTTCAGTCCCCTCTATACTCTTATTGTTAAAATATGGACTAGAAAAACTTAACCGTGACTCCATTAATCCACCAACGTTAAAAAAACTATCCTCTAGTTGTATGTTTAGCAGATTACTTGTCTTTTGAATCACATCCGCTCGTTTCTTAGGTGACAATTCTTTAGAGGTTAAAAGGCTACCTCCAAAAGCTGAAAGATTAATGCTGTGGGTTTCATCCTCACCATCGGATTTTCCCTTATTTATTTCACTAAATGCTTTTAACTTAATTTCTGATATATCTTTAATTAGTTCCTTTAGCTTTCCCTGTTTCTCATGTATAAATTTAGAGTTTGCCAAATCATCTCTCCTAAAAGCTTTAAAACGACTTGAAAAATCACAGTATTTAGGTAAGTAGTATTGAACTAATAATTCATTCTCATTTTTGCTATTGATTATTTCTTTTTTTTTTGTTTTTTGACTCTGTGCAAAGGAAGTTAAGTGGTTGTATAACTTCTCTTCAAATTCCTCTAAAGATGAGTAGCTATCATATAAACCTTTTTGTTGACATTCTTCTTTAAAAACCTTTAATTTCTGATATTGGTCAAAATCGATACTATCAGGGACTACAGGTGCAGATGAAAAGTACAACATAACCTTCTTATCCTTCTTCATAAACTCTTGAATTTCTTCAACTGTACCAGATTCAGCAACTCCAGTATGAGAACCGAGCTTAGTCCAAAACGTTCCAACTAAAATATCTGAATTATCTACTATTTGTTTATTTATAATCGCTTGCGGTCTGTCCCCCATTTCTGGAACGGTATGAGTCTCCCATTTTATAGGTAGAAAAACTACTTCGTAATAAGCAGAGTTTAATGTGTTCCACTTGTTTAGAATCTCAGGGACTTTCTTTCTTTGTTCTGAAACATCAGAGGGGGATGCGATTAATACTTGATATGCTGTAGCCAAAAAAGACATGTTCAAACCCACCTTATATTTATCTCTATTAGTAAATATCCCAATTGTTATAATATAAGATTAACTTAAATTGTTAAATTTATCTAGCCATACTTTCATTATGGACGCTGGAATTTCTGGCATTCGGTAGCCATCGACCTCATCCTTATCTTTATCTTACTGATGCATTATAAATGGATATGTAAAGCGGAAGAGAAGCTTATCAGAAATAAAGCGTTGGCAATAAAGCACACCCAGACGCTCAGAATGGCTTGTGATGGCGTTCAAAGAGTCTCCTATAATGAAATTCCGATTTCATTCGTTTGTTTTTATTTAGAATTTTTTTATATGATAAGTATAAAAATGAGTGGGGCATATTTAACCTATGATTACTATAAAAGAGATTCAAGCTATTGCAATTGAACGAGGAGGAAAATGTTTATCTAAATCGTTTGATGGCTGGAAATATAAACTTAAATGGGAATGTGAACTGGGACACACTTGGGAAGCTACTTTAAGTAATGTTAAGTATGGTAAATGGTGTCCTATATGTGGGAGAAAAAGTAGAGGATTGAAACGAGGAGATACACTTGAAAATATGCAAGCTTTAGCAGTGAAAAATGGTGGGGAGTGTATTTCTAAGAGTTATCAGGGCAATAACAATTATTTAGAGTGGAAATGCCAAGAGAATCATATCTGGCAGGCTACTCCTAATACTATTAAAGCGGGTAAATGGTGTCCAATTTGTGGTAGAGAAAAAGCGGGTAAAAAAAGAAGGAAAACAATAGAAGATATGCAAAAATTAGCTGAACTAAAAGGAGGAAAATGTCTTTCTAAGATCTATTCTAATATGAATACTCGCTTAGAATGGGAATGCCAAGAAGGACATATATGGGAAGCAAAACCTAATAATATTCAGCAAGGGAAATGGTGTCCAAAGTGTAGAGGAAAGTAAAATAAACATACTAATGTTAGTATGTTTCAGATTGGGGATATGGGGTATATTTCAAAATTTTTACGGGGATATAAGCGAGGGATAAACCCATAGTAGGTTCATCCACATACACTCAATAGGGAATATTTCGACACGACTCAAATAAATGCTAAGTTTTTGATAGGTAAAGTGTTAAATCAGATAGTAATAAACTGATGTTGTTCGATGCTGATAACCGATAACATAGGTGTATCCAATCGGGTGTTATATCAAAGGAACGATATTCCTCTAAAATATTATTGTCATTAAGTTATATGTAAATCTAGATCGTGCCTTAAGTTTGCAGCCGATAAGCATCATTTTATTGTAAATCTGAAGTTGATATTATGATTTATTTACAAAATGCAAATAAAGTTATTGAATCTAAATTTACAATATGCTACCTTTGATTCATTAGTAAAGTACAGAAGGAACGATGAACATGAACATAGCATATATCAGAGTATCAACAGTTGAACAGAACGAAGCAAGACAAGTTGAAGCTATGAAACAATATAAAATAGATAAGGTGTATCAAGAAAAAGCCTCAGCCAAAAATACAGATAGACCAAAGTTACAAGAGATGCTAGATTTTGTAAGAGAAGGGGATACGATCTTTGTTGCAGACTTCTCAAGATTAGCACGTTCTACTAAAGACTTATTACAACTAGTCGAACTATTAGCATCAAAAGGAGTTCAATTAGTATCAATTAAGGAGAATATTGACACTTCAACAGCAACTGGCAGACTAATGTTAAAGATGATTAGTGCTATTAACGATTTTGAACGTGAAAACATGCTTGAGAGACAGCGTGAAGGCATTGCGATAGCAAAAGCAGAAGGAAAGTACAAAGGAAGAAAAGAAGTATCTATCTCAGACTTTGAAACACACTATCAAAGATATATGAATCGAGAAGTGTCTAAGTCTCAGCTTGCTAAAGAACTAGGGATATCAAGACCAACACTAGACAAGTTAATCAAAGAGCATCAGATAGAAAGCTAAGAGACTCTTAAAGGGGTCTCTTTTTATTTACATTTGAATGGGGGGGGATTTCCCACTTCTAATGCCTATCCAATCCTAAGGTAGGAGGTGAGTAGGTAAAAATCCACCTCACGAAAAAAATAGCTTCTACGAAACGATGGTTATTAATAGAAGTTTCATGCTGGCTAACTATTTTACTTTTCACTCATTACTGCAGTCTGGACAACGCCATTTAACGATTTTATCAGCTTCAATGCTACTGATCCCAATTTTTCTTGAAAAATGAGTTGCATCATATGTTTTTTGTGATTGTTTTGGTATAGGTTCTCCTTGTAAATCAGTATTGCAGTAAGGACAAATTTCTTTATTGGTTCTCATTGATATCACTCCTTCGAAATTAGATGCTTAGGCACGTTTTTTTTATTATATCATTCTTAGTTGATAGTTTAGCAAAAAGCAAGAATTTAGACTAAGTAAAATTTCAGCTTAAAAAATGGTGAGTGAGGCGATAAAACTTTATAAAATTTTGATTTTATGAAGTTACTTTGTTTAGTAGAAAAGCAATGAATAATTGTTAGGTTCTTTTATGATAATGCGAATAGTTTGTGATTGTGTTTTATACTAAGTATATTTAAACTAAATATACAGTACTAAAGAATAATTAACATATTATGGGGGATACAAGATGGAAGAAAATGTCAATGTCTTACATATCTCTGATATTCATTTTGGTATGGAATCAACAAGAGATATCACAATGCAAGCACATAGGAAAAATTCATTAGATGAAATGATTCTAGCTCTGTCTAGGTTGGAGCAGGAAGATAAACCAGATATAGTTGTAATTTCTGGTGATATAGCATGGCAAGGAAAGAGTAATGCTTATACTTTAGCAAAACAGTGGATACTACAATTGCTATCCGCAGTTAATCTTACTTCTAATGAACTGGTTGTATGTGCTGGAAATCACGATATTGAAAGAAATAAGACTTTAGGTATAAATCCACCACGCAATTCAGCAGAGGCTGATTCATGGTTAAGTATTGAGAATCTGGAAAATTTCACTCGTCCATTCTCTGCATTCGAAAGTTTTTGTGAGGATTTGGGTATTCCAAAACTCTCCATTTTAAATCAAGAGTCTAATTTAATAGGTCAAAGAGAAATTGAAGGAATCAAATTCATTGTTCTTAATAGTGCATGGTTTTGTCGTGGAAATCAAGACCGAGGGAAGCTATGGATTGGCTTGCCCCAGTTGGAATTAATGCAAGCTACAAAACAGATTTTACATCCTGACGAATTTGACACAGGTATTATATCAATCGGAGTAACGCACCACCCTAAAAGTTGGCTAAGCGATGAAGAGCAACATACTTACGATCCACGCCCAAGTACTTATAGATACCTAGCCCAAAGAACTCATTTAATATTATCAGGACACGTCCATGGTGCAATTGAAAATGCTTCAAGGGAATTTGATCGATCTTATCTTGTAATTGGTGGAGCAGCTTATAGTGGTGCAAGATATAGGAATAATTTTTCGATTTTGAAAATAAATAAGCAAACTCGAGTTGGAATACAAGTTCCTTATGAATTTGATCCAAGAAACACTAAATGGGAAAAAAAACAGGGAAAAAAACTTTTTTTAGACAGTGAACAGGGAAGGAGGGAAGAAAAGTTAACTGTAATAAATGAAAGTAAACCAAATTCTAATATTGGGGAAATTAAGGTGGAAGGACCTATTAAAGGTTTGGAGGAGACTAGGCTTTATCAACTACTAATAGATAGAGAAAATCCAGAGGAAAAATTATCGGAAAAAGTAAAATTAATAGTTCGTCATATTGATCCACTCTTAGCACGAATCCCTGAGAACATGCCAGAATATACTCTGCACGATGCCACCCACAGCATTAAGGTTATTAATATAATGGGTAAGATAATTCCAGAAGAAACTCTGGAAAAATTAAATAGTATAGAATTAACTTTACTTATTGTATCAGGTTATATACATGACATAGGTATGACTTGTTCAACAGAAGAACGTGAAAAGATAATAGAATCCAATGAGTTTAAACAACTCATAAAAGCAGACTCTAAATATGAAGATTACCTGAATTACAAAAAAACAGGTGACCACCGTGCAGCAACTTTTATTGAAGACAATATATTCAGAGAGTATTTAAGGAAGAATCATGTGAAAAGAAGCGCAGAATATATTGAGAGACTATTAAATGGTGGAAAGTTTGAATTATCAATTGATGATATTTCACTTTCTAAATATGTTATTGCTATTTGTAATGGACATGGTGAACCCGTGACATCCTTGTATAATACTAAATTATGGCCAAGGGATAAACTAATAAAAGGGCATTATGTTAACATTCAGTACCTCACGATTATTTTAAGGTTAGCAGATATTCTAGACTTAGACCCAGAGAGGACACCTAGGGTACTCCATGAATTTGTTAACCCCAAGAACAATGCGAGTATTCAAGAATGGCGGAAACATAGGTCTTTAATAGGATGGGATATAACACCGAATTATGTAGTGGTTGAGGCAGAGTGTAACTTCCCAGAAGTTGAGAGAACTCTAAGACTGTTTCTTCAATGGATTGAGTTAGAGAGAAGAGAAAGTATTGAGTTGTTAAAAGGATATACAGATTCTATCTCACAAAAATATATTCTACTTTTAAACAAACCTATTACAGCGGATAGAGTAACTTCTGATGGATCATATATTTACAATGAAGTTAAGTTTGAACTGGATTATCAGAAGATGATAAATTTATTGATGGGTGAGCGTCTTTATCGTAATCCAATAACAGCATTAAGGGAGCTACTCCAGAATGCTATAGATGCGATAAAGGCAAGACAATACTTATATAACAATCGATTAGAGAATTTTATACCATCAGTTTCTATTACATATAGAGGTAATAAATTAATTATTGAAGATAACGGAATTGGTATGGATGATAAAGTTTTTACTGATTACTTTTTACAAGTTGGGAAGAGCTATTATTCCACAGGAAGGTTTAAAGAAGCTGATCTCGGTATTACTAGCGATTTTGGTATTGGTGTACTGTCAGTATTCATGATTGCAGATTCAATGGTAATTGAAAGTTTGAGTGAGCTAGAGGACCGTCTCAATCCGCCTTTACCAATATATTATGAAATTCCTACGGCTCATGGTTATTGTGTAAAGAGGCATTCTAATCGAATAAATGTAGGAACAAGTGTTGAGTTACTTTTAAAGGAGAATCACCCGTTCACTACCCAATCAATAAAAGAAGTAGTGGAACAAATTATTCCACATCCACCTTTCCCTATAGAGATTAAAACTGATGATGGAAAGGTAATTTATAAAAAAGATATAAATAGAGGTAAGCTAATACGATTTGAAGATGATAAGCTTAATAGCGATTTTGATGAACAAAAGGGTCAGCGAAATGCCAAACCCACTCATTATTTGTTTGAAATAGATTCCAATGAATTGTTAAAACTAGGGATTGAAGGTCAGTTGTATATAGTAAATAGTGTAGATTATTTAAATTTTGAGGGAAGATTATTTGGGAATGTATCTCAGCGTAATTTTCAAATAGGTTCTCCTAATCATAGTAAAGAGGATTTTAAAATAACAACGACTAATAATATTCAAGATCTTTTTCCGAAATGGACAAACGTTTACTCAAATATTAACCTTGTTGAGAAAGGGTGTCTAACTATCACTCCAGATCGTACAGATGTACTTTTGGATGATAAGTATCAGCAATTAAAGCAAAAAATTGAAGGATTAATTATCTCTGAGATTAGGAAACACCTGAATTTATATATTGATTCTCATTCTTTTGATGAATATTGTAGCTACATGGATTCTTTAATTGATATTGGTTTTTTAGGAGCGCCAATAAAAACTCGGTTACTTTCCAAGGAGGCTAAAAAACTCTTCTTCGATTTTATTTATTTCCCTATCGTTACATTTGATGGAAGAATTTTACGAAAAAAGGCTAAAGATTTGAAAGAATATCGCTACTTAGGTGTAATAGATAGAACTTGGTCAGAAGAATTCTTACCTAATATAGCAGAGTATGCATCCAAGGAAAATTTACCTATTATTGCACTTAGTAAATTTTCGAAAAATGTTCATGGGGACGATTTTATTAATCAATTATATGGTGGCGGACTTCGTTTATTTCTTGCGGATATAACTCTTGTTTCTCCAGTTTCGGGTATAGAAATCAAGGTATTTGATAAGGAGAGAAGTCAAAATATTATTGACGATTATGACATAGTAAACCATATTACATGTAGTTTAAATAATGCAGAGAATGAGATGTTGTGTGTTCCCAGTAATAGAGGACAATTTTATCATAGATTTAATAAGTCTCATCCTTTGATTAGACCACTATTTAATAATAATGGATATAAGAATGAACAAGCTAAATACCTTTTTAGAGAACTTTGTACCAACTTCAATTCTATAATGTCAACCTCAGTCAATAAAATAGACATAGATATAGAGTGGTTAAAAATACTGCATTCACGTAGACATGCAGAGATAGCAAAAGGTATATTTATTAGAGATCCAGAGGTTTTTAAAGAATTCAGGCGAGAATTAGTATCCTTTTGGGGCAAATTAGTGAATCAGGATTTAGTGGATGAAAGAGAGCAAATGCCCCAAGTTGATATAAACGATTTTCCTTGGTATTTTAATAGTGAAATGAATTGCTTGGATAAATAAGAGGTTATTTTAAGATCGCTCCTTACGTCCTTGTTTAGAATTATTAGAAATAACATTGACTAAACAGCACTCTTGTTATAGAGTGCTGTTTTTAATTTAATTCTACTTTGCTCTTGTGTGAGATGCATTTTTCACATAACAACTCTAGTAAATATATAGATATTTTTTATTAAGATGTTGATACAATTGAAAATAAATCACTTGGTATCGGATGAGTGGAGTAGAAGAATGTATATGAGGAAGTTTTCACAGCATTAGGTATGAAGGGCTGATAATTCCTATTGCTCAGTTGCTAGTGAGTGATACTATCCCGTTCGAAAATAGGGAAAATCTTAATCACTATTAGACATTATTTGTTATAATGAAGTCACCATATACAGTACAGTTAAGGACTCTAAGGAGGCTCTTAACTATGCAAGGAAGCATTAAAAAAGATAAAAAAACAGGAAAATATTTTTACATTGTTGACATCAGCACTGATCCGTTAACAGGTAAGAGAAAGCAAAAAAAGAAAAGAGGATTTAGTACAAAAAAGGAAGCAGAAAATGCTTTAGCTATGTCACTCTCAGAAATTCATACTGGAACATATGTAGAGCCAAGTAAGCTTCTCTACAGTGAGTACCTAAAGAACTGGTTCAATACAAAGAAGCATAGCTTGGGCGTTCAGACTGCTAGAGTACTTGAAGGTTACCTCAATAGCCGTATAGTTCCTGTATTAGGTAATATCAAATTAGCTCAATTAACATCATTGCAGATGCAAAACTATGTTAATTCACTCAGGGATGAAAGACTGAAACGAGGGACAATTGAAAAGATAATAAAGATCATTAGGAACTCCCTCGAACATGCCATGGATTTAGGACTAGTGAGTAAAAATGTTGCTGCTAAAACTAAATTACCGAAAGGTGATAAGGAAGAGTTAGTGGTATGGAATGAACAAGAGGTACAACTCTTTCTAAAAGCTGCAAGGGATAGCAGATACTTTATGGTATTTCACTTAGCTCTTGTAACTGGCATGAGACAAGGAGAACTATTGGGGTTGCGATGGAAAGATGTTGATTTAGAAAAGGGACATTTAACCATTAGCCAAACGTTAAGTCATGATGGTAAGACGTTCTTACTTGGAGGAAAGACAAAATCAAGTTTACGAAAGATACTATTGCCTGCATCGACTGTAGCTAAGCTAAAGAAGCATAGAGCAGTCGTATTGAAAGAGAAGCTGAGTCAAGGTGAGGAGTACCAAGACAATGACTTGGTGATGTGTACTCCTTCTGGAACGCCAATCAATCCTGCTAATGTTAGAAGAAGTCTAAACGCTTTGATTAAGAAAGCAGCTGTTCCAAAGATTCGCTTTCATGATTTACGTCATACACATGCAACTCTATTATTGGCTAAAGGTGTGAATGTGAAAGTGATTTCTGAGCGACTAGGACATAGTAATATCAAAATCACATTAGACACTTATTCGCATTTACTACCAACGATGCAAGAAGATGCGGTTAACAAAATAGAAGAGATTTTGTAGGTAATGTGACCAATTCTGTGACCACGCCGCCCTTTGAATACAAGTTTACAAAATAAAAACCGCATCAAACGTTGATTTGGCACGGTTTCTAATACTATGACCCCGGAGAGGCTCGAACTCACGACCTCCACCTTGTCAAGGTGGAGGGTTTTTAAATAATCTAGTCTTCTCTTTGTATTATAAACTCCCAAAACTTTTTTAATTCCTCACGTTTTTGAGGGGGCGCATTGCTTATATCTTTAAACCATTGATAAAGGTCAGGATCTTGTATGTCTGTAACTTGTCTTATTTTAGTTGTACCGAGGAGGTAATCAATTGATACTTCAAAGAAAGTGGCTAATTTTATCAATGTATTATAATCGGGTTCACGATTTCCTTGTTCATACATTGCATATGTAGTTCGGGCAATCCCTAGTTGTTTTGCCATGTCTTCTTGACGTAGTTTGCGTTCTTTTCGAAGAGTGTGTAGTCTTGTGCCAAACATATGCTACCTCCTTTTAGATGTTTTCTATATCAATTATAACGTCACAATATGTAACATTTAATAAAGTACACGAAATGTGTAAAAAACATTGATATTAAACTTATTATTGTGTAATATAATCATTAGTTACACATACTGTGACAATGAAAGGAGGGGAATAATGAGGTTTTGGTTATTGGAAAAACGTAAACATAAAGAAAAAACACAAGATTATATTGCATATAAGGCAAGAATATCTAGAAGTATGTATGCAATGATTGAAAGTGGTGAAAGAAATCCAAGTGTTCCTGTCGCAAAGAATATAGCTAAGGTACTAAATTTTGATTGGACTCTTTTTTTTGAAGAATAATGTCACGATACGTGTAATTTATAGGGGTGAGAAGTTTGTTTCTATATTGTTTTCCTAAAACGAAATAATTTATTAATTATTTTCAAGAAAATATTAGATAAGGGGAGTGTTTAAATATGAACATGAAAACATTTGAAATGCGTGAAAAACGATTAGCAGAACTACTAGGTGCAAAAGTACTATGGGAGTTTATAAGTGCTGTAACAGAGGAAATTGAAAAGCAGGAATTAGAGTCTACACCAGGTTTATTAGAAGATCTATTCATACATGTGAAAGAAACTGTTCAAATTCAAAATATGAATCAAGGCAAAACAAAAGCCCCTGCAAAAACAGAGGCTGATGGTATAAATAAAGATACATTATTTATGGAAGCATATGTAGAATTAATTAATCATAAGTTTATTATTTCTGAATTAGCTGTAGAGCTTTCATCTGTTCTAAAAGAATTAAATTGTTTTGTTCAATCATCTTTGCCACAGCCTCAAAGTGAGCTTGATTCTCAAGAACCTCAATCTGCTTCTCTTTAGGAAGTGATTGAAGTATTTCTTTTATTTCTTTACATTCGTATAAATTATTCTCCGAGTCTTCGATTAATTTATTACGGCGATTGGTGTATTCAAGTGCACCTAAAGTCGCTAATGCGCGAGGGTCTAATCCTAGAATTTCCATGTATTCCTCTCCTTTCCTCTACAATAATTCGATAGGGGAAAGGAGATTCCTTTAGTAATTTAGTAATGTCTTTATACAGTTATACAAATTGTTAATGATTAGTGAGCATGTTATTAAGCAAGAATATAATTGAATTTGACTTAATAGAGCTTTTTAAAAGGAAGAGAAGAAAGAGGAATCCAGTAATTCTCACTCTTTTTTCTTAAATGCTAAATATCACACGTTTGTTTCCTTTTATCATGTATTTTAAATGGGATTCTTTAAAGGAGAGTAGATAGCTATAGGGTATGTAATATGAATAGATAAATGAAATGATAGAGACTTGTAACCGTCAGTATTATAGGGAATATTAAGGGGTTATCAGGTAATATGTTTTAAAGTGTTTAAGAGTGGGAATCTATGTATCACTCGTTACTTAAGAAGTAAAAGATTAGACATTAAGATAGGGAATAGTATTTAAGTTACTTGTATAGATGAAATAATGGAGCATAACAAATTAAAACACGATGAAACATGTTGAAATAAATAGAAGGGGATCTTGAGGTAGGCTAAGGAGAGAAATAAGGCATGCTGAGAAAGTGGCTTTTGAATTCGAAGAAGTTAAAGTATGAAAGGTGTCACTTATGTAAGGATATCTATTGCTAATTTACTCTATATAAAAAAGCAGCTGTACAAAAGTACAGCTAGACTTCTACACAAATTTATATGGCCTTGATGACGAATTGGGATTGAGGTATATATAGTAATTGAGCTGCTAAGGAAGTTGTCGTGTTAGCAAATGGATATGTTTCTTTATAAGAAAAATTACTATACACTATTTCATTCATTTCCAAGGTCGTAAACAGTTTTTTTAGGATTTTTTGAGAAATTTTATTTGTACAAGCAGCAATAAAATCAAAATCTTTTTTACTTATTTCTTGAATGGCATGTGAAAGAAGGCTGGTGACTATCCCACTTCCCATCCAATCTGGATGACAAGCGCCCATATCCAGATAGACCAATTTTTCTTTATCTAAATGAGAAAACTCAATAGATTCTGTCTCTAATGTATCTAAAAGTTGAAAAATAGGATCCATTTGTGGGCATAGTTCAGTTGCCTTATCTTTATCTATTATTGGCTGGGTTACTTTTCTTGTTAAAAGAACGCCGACAATTTGAAAATTATCTATTGCTACAAATGACATAGCTTGAGATACAGCTTGCTTTATCATTTCTTCGCACATTTTGTGAAAAGGAGCAAAGGGAATTTGTAAACTGCTTACAAGAGGTTCGTTATTCACAAAAGAATGTGCAAGTAAATGTGCTGCGTCTTTCACGTGGTGTGTATCAAGTAGCTCAATATTCATATGTTTTTCCTCTTTCCTAATATAGTTAATAGTAATTAAAAGGATTAAAAATTTTATTTCATTTGGTTAAGTTTAACTATTAAAGCGCTAACAAATATGGTTATGAAACATATGAATGAATCTGTTTAGTAGCAATCGAAATATGTTTATAAAGAAATGAAACGATATCATCTAAACATTCAACAGTTGTATATGGAGAGATAGAAAAGAATTTTAATGTGGAAATCGGATTTCTATCGCTACTGTTTAATACATCTACTACACAAGAACGAGTTGTATCACCAAAAAATACTTGATCGCGATTTTTTCCTAGATAATTAAATAGTTCTATATTTAATCGGTTTGTATCCTCAATCTCTTCTTTTGTTGCAAGACCCATTCGTTCTTTTTCCCAATTTTCTTGGCCATCTCCATTCAGATAGTACCGGAAAGTTGTAATTGGTCCATATGTAAAATCATTTGTGATTGCGACTTGAGGTAGAGCTACACGCAACTTCTCTCTAAATAATAGATTTACACGAACATAATTTGCTAATAATTTTTGATATCCTTCAATTCCAAAGGCTAATAGATTGATATACATGGGAATAGCGCTACCAGCTCGTGAACATTCTAAGGTATAGCCTGTATGATAACTCCCATAGGATCTATTACCAAGATAAGGTGTATCATCTTGTTCAATGTCCATCAGTTGTAAATCAGTATGATTTTTTACGATTAAAATACTTGAAGCATAAGGTGTTTGTCCTAATTTATGAAAATCAAAACATACACTGTCTGCAAGGGACATATATTGCATTTTATTTTGTACGTATTGTAAGGCATTTTTTACATTAGGTTCAAATGAGAGTGAATTTTCTTCAAAACTATAATTATTAAAGAAACTATAGAATCCGCCCATTGCAGAATCCGCATGGATATAAATAGGTTTTAATTTATATTTTTTTTGTATTGCTTCAGCGCTCTCTTTAATTTTTTTTATATCATCAATGGTAAATGTATCTGTTGACCCCATAGTAGCTAGAATATAAAGGGGGATACCGCCATTTTTAATAACTTGTATCATTTTAGCCTCTAAATCTTCTATATCCATAGAATTTGTATAAGGATCAGTCTTCACTTTTATTAAGTGATTTGACCCTATGCCAGTTGCTTCAGCTGACTTTAATAAACTATAATGTGCATTTTCAGAAGCAAAGCAATAAACATTTTGTGGAGCACCATGTTCTTTTGCTAATGGGAATTGTTTAGAAATTGCTAAACGTAAGCTCGAAAATACACAACCTTGTCCACCCCATGTTGTATAACCACCGCTATTATGTGGATTATAACCAATCAGTTTTGAAAGCATGGATACAACTTTTACCTCTGCTTCAGCTGCCCCTGGGCCATAGACATCCCAAACGCCATTACCATTTAAAAGTGCCATGGTTAGTATACCCAATAGTGATGGAATACTTGGTAGTGGTACAGCATTAGACAAGTAGTATTTATTGGGATAAGGATGGCCATTCATAAATTGGTTTAGCTCTTCTATAACCTCAGACATAGTGATTCCAGCTAGTGGTATATGACTTTGGTGAATTAAGCTATTATAGTATCCTTCTGATTTTTCCTCACATTTACCTAAAGTAGCTCGCTCTTCATTTTTTAATTGGTCAAGATTTTTAATTATTTTCTGCATAGATTCTAATAAAAGTTGTTGTTTTTCTTCATTTCCGTCAACGCTCGGAAATAGTTTTAAAATATCTTGCATGCAGTCACTTCTCCTTGTAAAAAACTGGATTTTTATTTTACTTGGTTAAACATAAGGGTATAATAATTTGTAATTGCCCTTTTGAATCCTTAGAAATGAGGAGCTATTTAGAAAAAAATGTAATTCCATAGAAAATTATATGAACTATGGAATTTAAAGTAAAGAAAAATTTTTTGATTGATTTTTAAAAAAGTAATTGTGAGATAATGAAGTTTCTAAAAATATATCTGAATTAATTGTTTATTTAATTTATATGTTGTCCTAACATGTATTGAACTAGTGTAGTAGATATTTTAATATAATGTAGAACGTATTATAAGGTAGTTGAATAAAAGTGTTCAACTACCTTATAGACTGTAGATATTGTTAGGAAAAGATAAAAAAATAAGGTGGAAGTGTTAAAGATATGTTCTAGTGGAGAAGAAGTAGTGGTATGGATTTGATAGTAAAATTAGCATGAATTTTTATGGAAGAATAATTATTGGATCAAAGTTTTTTAATGAATTCAATTTCATTATTTAATAATAATGGACGAGTTAAGTGTAAAGAATTTTCTTCAACCTGAGTAGAATTTTTTGCACCAGGAATCGCAACTGAAACGGCTGGGTGGCTTAAAACATAACGTAAGGCGATTTGCGCTAGACTTCGATTTGATCGTACAAGTGAACCTAATTTCTCTACTTTGTTTAAGCTATCTTTAAACCAATTTTCTTTTGGCCAATCTTTTCTTAAATCGTCGTCTGGAAATTGAGTTTCATGATTAAATTTCCCAGTTAAAATCCCCATCTTAAGTGGACCTCTAATCACAGCACCTAAATTATGTTTTTCAATATAAGGAAGGATGTCTTTTTCAGGTTCTTTATAATACTCTATTCTATCTGTAGAATCCTAAGAAAGTATGACGTTTTATTACTTGTGAAAGAACATAAATTTTTCGCAAGTGAACTTACTTGTATTAGTTTTCTGACTCGAATCCTTTTATGAAAATATAGTAGCAAATTTCGTTTAATCTTATTTATTTTATAGGAATTATAAGGTATACTAAAAATAGGTGCAAAAATGCACTATTTGAAAAAGAGTGCAAGGCAAAAAGGAATCCGTAAAGGGTTCCTTTTTTATTTTTTAGAAAACGAAGCAACATTCTAAATATCTCTGTCTTTTTTATATGTGAATGAACTTTCACTTTATAAACTTAAAAGGTATTTTTGGGAAATTGCCATATTCCTGTAACAAAACAAAGGTATGTTATGTGTGTAAAATATATATAGAAAGAAGGAAAAACTGTGAAAAAAGTTTTGCCAATCGTTGCACTATTAGGCATCATAAGTTTTGGAGTACAGGAAATGAATGTGAAAGCTGATACTTATCAAAAGAGCGATTCCAAAATTCATTTTTGGGATTCAAAAAGAAAAGGTACTAATTTTATGAATAGCACTTCATTACCTGAAAACTATAAAAGTGCAAAGGAAGCTAATATTGAATATGTTCGTTTAGCACCTGATAAATGGGCAAAAGATAAAGATTTTTTATTTGAGGATAAACCAGATACTTCTGGAAAGGATTTTCTGATAGGTAATGCAGATAACTATCAGGGATTAGTAAAGGAGGATCTAGAAAAATTAAAAGCGGATTTAGATGCCGCACAATCGCAAGGAATGAAAGTTGTTCTTACAATGTTATCTTTACCTGGTGATCGATGGCGTCAATTTAATAATAACAAGAATGACGACAGAATATGGGAAGAAGAGAAGTATCAAGAACAAGCAAGTGAGTTTTGGAAGGACCTTGCTCTTGAACTAAAAGATCACCCTGCAGTGGTTGGTTACAATATTATAAATGAACCGCATCCAGAAACAGCTAAAAATAATAGATATAATGATTTTTGGACGGAAGATTACGAGAAATGGTATGAAAAAGTGAAAGGAACGACAGCGGATTTAAATAGATTTAATCAAAAGGTCATTAATTCCATTCGTGAAGTGGACCAAGAAACACCGATTATTTTAGATGCAGGTTTATATGCTACTCCATGGGCCTTTAAATATTTAAAACCAGTAAAGGATAAAAAAACACTTTATGCATTTCATATGTATGAGCCGTATGAATTAACGAGCCAAGGTGAAAAACAAAACAAGGAACTTCAATATCCGGGATTTGTAAAAGTAGGAGATTTAGAGAAACCTGTAATGTGGAATAAGCAGGGATTAGAGAAATTTTTAAAGCCAATTCAACAATGGTCTAAGAAAAATCATGTACCATCTAATCGAATTATTGCAGAGGAATTTGGAATTAACCGTACTGTCCCAGGTGCAACCCAATACATGCAAGATCTTATTTCTATCTTCAACCAAAAAGGTTGGCATAAATCATTCTATGCATTCCGTGAAGACACATGGACGGGAATGAATTATGAATTAGGAACAGGAAAAATAAAATGGGACGAAGAGGGTAAACCGATACGTCAAGATAATTCACTTTGGGATGTAATAAAAAAAGATTTACAGGCGCATAAATAGTTTAAAATGTTAGGATTAAGGACTAAATGTAAGCATCTAATTCAAATAGAATTAGATGTTTTTTATCATTTTAGCCAAGAAGACTCCTTCCTCAAGGAACATGAAGTGCCACAGTCCAGTGAGTAGGTATGAGAGAAGAGCATTTGATTTCCATTTCCTAAATCGTCATAGTACTTTTTAGCCTGTTCAAGATCTTCTTTGTTTTTAAATTCGAATAATCTACCGCCGCTATCTTCTCCTAAAGCAGGTACCAGAATACGTTTCGGATCTTTTCTAGTATTACCAAACTCTTTTTGTGGTAGATCAGTAGGCTCTTCTGCTTCTAATCCTGCACCTTTAAATTTTTACTAACTGTAACATTACTTGCCATTGATTTAATGCTATCACAAGCTGTTCAACTGAATAATAGTAGAGTGCCAATAAGAAATACTGATAATTTTTTAAACATATTAGTTCTATCCGCCTAATGTAAATAAATACCTAAACGTCATAACAAACTATTGATCAATGAACATTGCCCCTCTATCAAAACGTAACCGGAAGAACGGGCGTGGGCGGTAAGAATCCGCGATAAGACGAAATTAGTTTTTAGACGTGATATATTGCCTTATTCTCCAAAATATATATTGGTTCCTGTAGTTAGATACTCTAATGCTAGTGCTAGTGCTAGTGCATTTTCTGTATAGACGGTAGCAAATTAAAATTCATACTAAATAATTTGTAATATATGAAGATACGTATAATGAAAAATTTATATATTTTTTGATTTTAATATTTAAAACTTAGGAGCTTCTTTATTATTAGGTGGAATTATAATTTTCTTCATTCTTAGATCTATTATTAATCCACTAAGACAATTAGTTATTTCAGCTCAAAGAATTAGTCGAGGAGATTTAACGGAGAAAATTGATATTCGTTCAAAGGATGAACTTGGTCAATTGGGTGATAGTTTCAATGCAATGGCAGAGTCTTTACGCAATATTATTTCACAAATTAACACATCTGCAGGACATGTAGCAGCTTCTTCTGAGGAACTAACTGCTAGTGTAGAGCAAGCAAGTGTTGCAACAGAACAAATTACAAAAGAAATGGAAGAAATCTCACATAGTGCAGAGGTTCAAAATAATGAAGTTGAGTCTGGAGCTAAATTAATAGGTGAGGTAACACGAAATATTCAATGTGTAGCTGATAATGCTTCTGAAGTATCGACCTCATCTTTATACACAAAACAAAAAGCAAATGAGGGGGAACAATTAGTAGAACAAACTGTAACACAAATGCAGTCTATACATAATTCTGTTTCCCAATCCGATAATGTAATTAAATTATTAGATAAGAAATCGCAACAAATAGGCACTATATTAGAAGCGATTCAAAATATTGCTGAACAAACAAATCTACTAGCACTAAATGCGGCGATTGAGGCGGCTAGGGCAGGAGAACAGGGACGTGGATTTGCAATTGTTGCGGATGAAGTTGGGAAATTAGCGGAACAATCAGGACAATCTTCAATGGAAATTGGAAAAATAATTAAAGAAATACAATTAGATGTACATGAGACTGTAAAAGCTATGAATGAAGTAGGAATAGAAGTACAGTCGGGAATTAAGGTAGCGAATGATACAAAACAAAGTTTTTATGAGATTTCAAATTCAGCGAATAATATTGTTTCCAAAGTACATGGAATGGTGGACCTATCAAATAAGATGACATCTGATGCAATGCAAGTCGATACATCTATTAATCAAATAGCAGTAGCTGTAAAAGAGAACACCACAAGTATGCAAACTATAGCTGGTTCATCCGAAGAACAACATGCTTCCATGGAAGAGATAAATTCTTCAGCAATTCAATTAGCACAAATGGCCGAAGAACTTCAAGATTTAATTGGAGGATTTAAGGTATAAGTTCAGATTATAGGAAAGAATAACAGGAAGTATGTTAAAGAGTGTTAGTTGAAAATCTTTTAAAATAGCAAATAAATATAATATGTATTTTTTATAGAAATTGCACATGCAGATCAACTACTTTAAATGGTAGCTGATCTTTTTTTGTTGGAATGCAAAACAAAAAGGAATGAAAATCAAGAGGGAGTTGTGTTAAAAAAATTAAATATTAGGTGTTGCTTGTTTTGTACTAAGAGTACGCAACGTGGGAAAGATGTTGCATGTTAACAGGAAGAGTACGCAAGATGTTGCATATTTTACAGGAAGGGTACGCAATATGAGAAAGGTGTTACAACACAAACATCTGCGTACTTCCACTCACTCCTAAACGCTTATACACTTCATTAGCGGTATATACAATCTCCGTATCTGACATAGCACCATGACACCTCCTATAAGGGAATTATACCTTTCATAATCAATCGCCGAATTTCGTCCGAGGCCTAGGGAAAAATCAAGTTGAAAAAGGATTAACAAAAGTGTAAAATTACACTAAATAATACATAAGTTACTTTTGGGGAGGGGAAAAGATGAATAAGGAGCTTATAATCGAACTCATTTCAACAAAAATAAAGTTAATTCGTACTGAAAAGGGGTATACGCAAGATAAAATGGCTGAAGTTCTCGGCATTTCAAAGAAAACACTCGTTCAAATCGAAAAGGGGAGATCTAATGCAGGCTGGACCAATACCGTGGCTATTTGTGCATTATTTAGGGGGAGTGAGGTTTTACAGTCCGCTTTGGGAGATGATCCATTAGTAGTAATCGAAACAATGGCCCACAAAAGTATTAACAACTCCAAAGAAAAAACATTGGGAGGAAAATTATGGTGGAAAAAAATTCAAGAAAAAGGGGACTTTCGCTTACAGCAAAATCTGATTAGTCAGCATTATCGTATTTTAGACGAACATGATTACCGTTGGTTTAGTTCGTTTGATAGAGAAGAAGCGCTAGATCAACTATTTAAATTAACAATAAATTCCGAAAAATAAATAATTTCTTGGGGCTAAAAAGAGGTGTAATACATAAATGAAAAATATTTTACTAATGTTGTTGACCCTGACCTTATTATTAGGATGTGCTTATTTTATCCCCAATACTATATCGACGGGATGGCGGCTTAAGCCTTTTTCAGCTTCTTAACTATTGGTAGTTGTGATTTTGTTGAACTTGATTCCTCAGTTCCTCTCTCTATATATAAATAGAGTTAAAATAAAACTTATCAACTTGAAGGAGATTATATATGTACATCTTGAGCTTACTTTATATTTTATTTACGCCTATTCTTTGTTCATGCGGTTTTTTTGGTGGGATTTTTTTAATAATTACAGGGGTTAAATATCGTAAATTACTCGCGAGTGTAATGGGATTACTTAGCCTTTCCTTTATCGTTCTACCTTATGTTGATTGGGGTCTGGGGATTGGTGGAGATATAATTCCTCCTATTCCACCCCTGCTATACTGGACTCTATTCTCTTTAACTGGGTTGTTAGCAGCATTCAATGGTCTACAAGCAAAAATTAAAAGCATACGCAATATGGGATTTATTATTTTTACTACTGGAATATTAGGGGCTTTTTTCTATTATTTAATGTCTGTACAAGATTCATTTTATATCTAATAGTTATTTTGGTTGCGAAAACTCAATCAGTGTTTTTCAGTCTATAAAACTATATTATTAATAAGTAAAGGAATCTATTTATAATGAACCTAATAAAACAGATGTTAAAAAGTTATACATTTTTATCTTTAGCAATCGGTTTATTACTTTGTTATTTTCGCATTAGTGGACTAGATCCTCAAGGACTCTTTTTTTTCGTTTTCGGATTGGAGCATATATTAAATAATTTAATATATGCTGAACCTTTTAGAGATATGGTGTTTAACCATCATATATACGCATTTCGTATATTGACAGCTCTCATATATGGTATTTTCTTTGATTGTCTAAGATATTTGATACAAAGGTATTTAACACCAAAGTATGCATTATTTTTTAAATATTTGAAATTCAGTACTTTGATACTCGTGTTAATTAGTATACTAGTACTCTTGTTGATTGGTATACTCTTCAATTTGTCTCTCCCAATCATTGATGTTGGCTTATAATAATTTACAATAGAGCCACAATTAGTATCTTAATAAAAATAGAACAGCACAACGCAATGCTGTTCTATTTTTCATTTTAACAATAATACACTAAAAATTCCTAAACCATCCATGCTATCTATCCCGAAAGGTACACCATAATGCAAATGTGTTACGTGTTTTGCGATAAGATGCACAATTCAGAAAAAAACAGTTGAATAACTAGTGATTTTTACATACTTTTGAAACTCTATTTAGAAAGGTATAAATGATTAGCAGCAATTGATATAATTGTATTAGAAGCAATTAGGAGGATTATTAGTGGAAAAGTTAAAAGTACTATTTCAAAACACTTTATATATAGCGTACCCTCTATTTACTGGAGTTGAGGGAAGTGAAAGAGTTTTAAATAAATGGCAGCACTTCTATCAAGATATAGAAAGAGATCTACAGAGGATTTACAACTCAATTTATTCGTCACAGACTTTCGAAAGATTAGTGAAATGGGTTTCTAAAAAGGAAGCTTTAGGATTAGCTGCGATAGACATCCTTCCCAAATTAGATAATTATTAAGGAAGAAATTTTTGAATGTCTAAAAGACGATTTATATATGGAATTTGGAATTAAACTGCCTGTTTTCGCAAAAGAATTACCTTTAGATTCAGAGGCTAAGAGTGATTATATAGAGCGAAGTAATGCAGGGTTTATGTACCGTTTATCATTTTAGCCAAGAAGACTCCTTCCTCAAGGAACGTGAAGAGCCACAGCCCAGTGAGTAGTTGGGAGATGAATTGTTCGACAGGTAGTAAAGTGTTACTTGACAAATTGTCATGATCATTTTACTATATGCCGAATATACGTTCGGTATATAATAGATATATATCGAAATGGAGGTGAAACTTATGATTATCAATAAAGCATTTAAATTTCGTATCTATCCAAATAAAGCACAAACGACTCTAATCAATAAAACGATTGGTTGTTCTCATTTTGTATTCAATCATTTCCTATCTCTATGGGATAATGCATACAAAGAAACAGGAAAAGGTTTGACATATGGTACATGCTCTGCCAAACTTCCTGCCATGAAGAAAGAGTTTGTTTGGCTAAAAGAAGTGGATAGTATTGCTATTCAGTCGTCTGTTCGCAACCTTGCGGATGCTTATACACGTTTTTTCAAAAAACAAAACAGTTCCCCACGTTTCAAATCTAAGAAGAACAACGTACAATCTTACACCACAAAACAAACAAATGAAAATATTGCCGTTGTAGGAACCAAAATTAAACTGCCAAAACTAGGTCTTGTTCGATTTGCCAAAAGTCGTGAAGTAAAGGGACGTATTTTAAATGCTACGGTTAGAAGGAACCCTTCTGGTAGATACTTTGTGTCATTGTTAGTGGAAACAGAAGTGCAAGAACTCCCGAAAACACTTTCTTACATTGGAATGGATGTAGGGCTAAAAGACTTCGCGATTTTGTCAGATGGAACAACCTATAAAAACCCGAAGTTTTTTCGATCGTTAGAAGAGAAGTTGGCAAAAGTACAGCGTGTTCTTTCTAGAAGAATGAAAGGATCTTCTCGCTGGAATAAACAAAGAATTAAGGTAGCTAGAATTCATGAATATATAATGAATTCTAGAAAAGATTACTTGGACAAAATCTCAACTGAAATCATCAAAAACCACGATGTTATCGGTATAGAAGATTTGCAAGTATCGAATATGTTAAAAAATCATAAGTTAGCAAAAGCAATTAGTGAGGTATCATGGTCACAGTTTCGAACCATGTTGGAATATAAAGCAAAATGGTACGGCAAACAAGTCATTGTCGTATCGAAAACATTTGCTTCAAGCCAATTATGTTCTTGTTGTGGATATCAAAACAAAGACGTTAAAAATCTAAACCTACGTAAATGGGACTGCCCTTCTTGTCGTACACATCATGATAGGGATATTAACGCAAGTATGTATCAATCTAAAGAATGAAGCGATAAGGCTTCTAACCGCAAGGACTGCGGAGATAGCCTAATCAATTAGAGTTCGATAGAATTCTTTACTTAGGAATCCCTCACTTCTAAACGAAGTGAAAGTGGGGGTAGTTCAAGTTATTAGAAATATATATAGTGACCTGTTGGAATATCCTTGAATTTATTTTCGGGGTATAAATCAGAGTATATATTTTAATAAATATATATGAGATTACTTTATAAAAAGTAATTGGAATTATTAGTAAAATGATTTTTTATGCTTAAATTGAATAAAAGTATGAACTTTCACGGTATAAATATGAATTTTATTCATCATTTTAATAACTATGCAATAAGTGAAATAAATGTTGAATTTAGTCGGAAAAAATACATTTACAAATCGTAGAATATGTACATATAGTTGTAACTGTAAATATTATCCGTTTTGAAATGTTTATAAAAGGAGAAATTCAAATGAAAGAAATACAAAAGCAATGTGAAATTGTAGAAGAATTGGATGCAACAGTAGGGCAAGAAGCATTATGGATAGCTCATCAAATGGAATTAGAAAAAGGAATGAACAATGAAGCTGCCCTAATAAAGCTAAAAGGAAATCTTCAAATAGAGACTATAAAGAAAGCGCTTACTTTAATAGTGCAATCTCATCCAGCGCTACGTACACTATTTATTAAAAGGGACGAAAAAATTAAACAATTCATTCAAAAGAGTATAGATTTTGATATACCAATTAAGGATTTAACTGCTTTTAAAAACACAGAACAAAAATTTATTTTTAAAAAATTCTTAGACTCTATAGTGAATGAGAAATTTAATTTAGAAGAAGGGCCTTTGTTTAAATTCCACATCATTAAATTGTGTGAAGATGAATTTATTTTACATATGATTTTTCATCACATTATTTATGATGGATGTAGTTTAGGAATTTTTATCCAACAATTGTCTCATACGTATTGTGAATTACTTCAAGAAAATACGGGTTTAGTATTAGAATCTCCTTATAAGAGCCTTGTAGAATTTGAGGAAGGTTTTATTGACTGTGCAATATATAGAGAAGGATCATCCTATTGGAAAGATTATTTACAAGGTGAATTACCTCCTACAGAGTTTCCTGCTACTATTAAAAAAATGAATGAACCGATATATACGAATGAAAATATAAGTAAGAATATTGATGCCGATCTATTTTATCAAATACAATGTTTTGCTAAAAGTAATAACATAAGTGTCTATCGGGTTATGTTAAGTACTTATTGTGCCTTACTTCATCAAATGACAAACGCTGAAGAAATTATTGTAGGTATTCCAATTAATACTAGACCACACACGGAAGAAGGGAATGCTTTTGGTTATTTTGTTAATACATTACCTATACGTATAACAATAGAAAAGGGGGATACATTTAAGGGGATATTTAACAAGGTGAACAAATCTGTTCATTTGGCTATTAAGTATAAACATAATCCATATTCACATATAGTAAAAGATTTAAATCTAAATAATAATACACATCATAATATGATATATTCAACAGCATTTAATACGGTAAGGATACCTCAATTAAAAATTCCAGATATTGAGTCCACAGTTTTAACAGATTGTAAAAGAGTAAATCCTTTTAACATGACCTGGAGAATAATGAGATATGAAGGGGAAACAGAGAATAAAATTGAGGTTGACTATAATTCAGCGTTATATAAAGCAGAGAGTATTAGTGATTTAGTTGAAAGATATATATATTTGTTACAAAAACTAATGAAGAATGTAAATGAGCCTATCCATTCATTGGAGTTACTTTTAAAAAAGGATCATTTTTTATACAAAGATATAAACTCAAATACTCTTGCATATCCTAATTCAAAAACACTAGATCAATTAATCGATCTACAAGCATTAAAATCGCCAAATCAAATAGCGATTTCAATGGGGGATAAATCGATTACCTATTATGACTTGCAGCAAAGGTCAAATCAAATCGCGAATTATTTACGTGAAAATGATATAAAAAAGGGACAGCGTGTAAGTATTACTATGGTGAGAGAGATCGATACAATTGTGTGGATTCTAGGCATACTAAAATCAGGTGGAGTTTATGTACCAATCGATCCAAAGTTTCCTGAAAAAAGAATAGAATATATATTAAAAGATAGTGAAAGTCAAATGATTATTACAAAAAAAGAATTCAGGGGATTAATTGAAAGTTTTGCGATTCATACAATTTATCTAGAGGATTTTCATTACGCTAATTCTATAGAAAATATTGTACCTACACATACCATAGAAGATACAGCGTATATTATCTACACGTCAGGTTCGACAGGTTTACCAAAAGGAGTAGGTGTACCACATAAAGGAGTAATTAATTTATCATATTCATTAATGAATCAATTTAATTTAGACAAAAATGATGTATTTTTACAATTTGCAACGATGATTTTTGATGCCTCCATTATGGAAATGTTTCCGGTTTTGTTATGCGGAGGGAGAATGCATTTAATTTCTGAAATGGAAAAACGTTCTGCAGAAGAATTTATAAATGTAATTAACAAGAATGGTATTACATATGTTCTTTTACCAACTGCATTTTTTAAATTAATAGCTGATATGCCAAAAGAAATGTTACTTACATTAAATTCTTTAAAATGTGTATTTGTGGGAGGGGAAACCCTACCTGCTGAATCAGTTCGTAAATGGCAAAGTAAATTGGGGTTAAAGATTCCAGTTCTTAACGCATATGGTCCTACTGAAGCTACTGTATGTACAACCATTTATGAAGTAAATCATGAGATAAAAGAAGAAAGTTCTAGTATCCCAATAGGTAAACCAATTGCTAATAGTAAAGTTTTCGTGGTCAGTCCGTTCAACACGTTATGTCCGTCAGGAGTAGTAGGTGAGCTATTCATTGGTGGTGATGGGGTTGCCAAAGGATATATAAATCAAAAGGAAAAAACAGAAGAGGCATTTATTTCTTTCGGAGAATCCTATAATCGCGATAAAAAAATGTATCGTACTGGGGATTTAGTACGTCTTTTACCAAGTGGGAACTTAGAATTTATCGGAAGGAAAGATAATCAAGTAAAACTACGTGGGTATCGAATTGAGCTTGATGAAATTGAAAGAGCATTATTTAAACACCCAGAGGTAAAAGATGCAGTAGTAGTAACTTATCAAAATGACAAAATCGCTAGCTTTTATTTATCAAAAGACAATACAGAGATAAAACAAGAGGACTTAAAAACATTCTTAAGTGAAAGTTTACCAGATTTTATGACTCCAAATTATGTATTTCACCTTAAAACATTTCCATTATCACCAAGTGGTAAGATTGATAGAAAAAAATTAGAATTACAAATCCCATCTTTACTTGAAAATATGAAGAATCAATATGTACCACCAATAAGTGAAACAGAAAAAAGGTTGGTAAAAACATGGTCAGAGATTTTAAATTTAGGGAAATATAGAATCAGCAGAGATGATGACTTTTTTAAACTTGGGGGACATTCATTAATTGCTGTGCAAGTGTTAAATCAAATTCAAAAAGAGTTTCATTTGAAAATAGAAATTAGAGATATTTTTGAGCATACAACAATTGCTAGTCTATCTGCTTACATTGATAAATTAATGGAAGTAAATACGGATAGAGAAGAACATGATATGCAAGTATTAAAGGTTGCAGATAAGGAATGCTATAAGTTATCCAGTGCTCAAAAAAGAATCTGGTTTTTAAATAAGTATAACGCTATTAATAGAGTATATGATACACAACTACACATAAATATTGAGCCAAGTTTAAAAAAGAATATTTTACAAGACGCCATAAGATTTTTAGTTGAACGACACGAGATGCTACGAACAGTGTTTATTGAAAAAAACGGGGAGCCTAGACAGGTCATATTAAAATCAATATCTATTGACCTTATTCACGATGATATTGAACACATAACTAAAAAGGAACAACAAGAATATATACGTAGAACAATAAATCAAACGGATCATACACCATTTGATTTGGAAAATGGACCACTTTTCCGGATTAGAATTTTTAATCTTGATAAGAAAAGATCCTATTTATATATCAATTTACACCATATTATTACCGATGAGTGGAGTGTAAGGAATTTATTAGATGAATTAATGAAGGTATATAATGCCTTTGCTAATCGAAGAAATCCCGAGTTACCAACTATTCCTAATCGATATGTGGATTATGTTGAGTGGGAACAGAAGCAGCTAAAATTAGGCCGGTGGGATACAGAAAAATCTTATTGGATGACCGAGCTTGCGGCGCCTCTTCCCCTACTAAATCTTCCGTTAGATTTTAGTAGGGATCGTCAAAGTACAAATAAAGGTAAAGTCTTTGAAATGAAGTTAGATAATAAAATGAAAGAGTCTTTGAAACAAGTATGTGAACAAGAGAATGTGTCTATGTATATGCTATTTTTGGCAGCATATATACAATTGTTACACTATCTAACGGATCAAAAAGATATTATTGTAGGTACACCGGTTGCTGGAAGGAATTATCAGGAATTTGAACAAATACAAGGGTTTTTTGTAAATACTTTAGCTATTAGAACACAATTAAATGATGTGAAAAATTTAAAACAACTAGTACAAGTCGTTAAGGAAAAATGTTTGAATTCTTTCCAAAACCAATCGTACCCATTTGATAAAGTAATTGAGCAAATAAATCCTGATAGAAGTTTTGGAAATAACCCTATCTTTTCTACAATGTTTAGTTATCAGAAAGATATTTTGCAACAGCATGATGCGTACAAGCTTCAATTGTTACCTAATAAACAAGATGTTAGTAAGTTTGACATTTCTTTAGCTGTTGAAGAAGGATCGGATTATGTAGAGATTTCATTTGAGTATAATATTAGTCTTTTCAAGGAAGAGTCAATTAATAGGTTTACTCAAAATTTACTTAATATACTGGACGCATTTATTCATCAAAGAACAGTGGCATATGAGAATCTTTCATTCCTATCACTGGAAGAGGAATCTCTATATAGAAAGGTAAATCATACAGAAAGACCGTATCCTTATTTTCAAAATATACAGGAGCAATTCTATAAGCAAGTAGAAAGACAATCAAATAGGATTGCTATAGCTACAGAAACAGAGTCTTTAACATATAGACAATTAAATATGAATTCTAATCAAGTAGCTCAACATTTACTCGAAAAAGGTATAAAAACAGGTGACAAAGTAGCCATATTTTTAGATAGAAGTATCAATAGTATTGTCTCTATGATTGGAATATTAAAAGCTGGCGCTGCCTATATACCAATCGATGTAAAATACCCCGAGGATAGAATTAATTATATAGTAAGTGACAGCGAGGCATGTAGAATTATAACGAATTACAAATACAAAAATCATTTGAATTCAAGTAATTATAACGTTTCAATAATAGAGGATATATATCGTACGACAATAAATGATGATGTTAAAATTTTAAATAAACCAGATGACTTGGCATATGTGGTTTACACTTCAGGATCAACAGGAAAACCAAAAGGTACATTATTAACTCATAGAGGAGTATTGAATTTAGCTGAATGGAGAAATGAAGTATTTCATATTTCCAAAAATGATAAAGTAACACAGTTTTATTCCCATAGTTTTGATTCTTCTGTATCGGAAATTTTTTCTACCTTGTTAAATGGGGCGGAACTATATTTATTAAGTGATGAACAGCGCTATTCAACTGTAGCATATGCTCAAGCTATCCAAGAAATACAAGCAACTATTTCTGACGTGCCAACAGTATTTTTTAATGAATTATCGACTTCATTAACTAAATTGGATAGTGATAAGATACGTTCTTTAAGATTTATGATAATGGGAGGGGAAGCTGCATCAACAAATGCTATTAGAAGTTGGCAAAATACTTTTGAAAATCAAATACAACTGGTAAATGAGTATGGACCTACTGAAGCAACTGTTTCAGCAATGTATTATTTCATACCAGACTTAGAATGCGAAAATAACATTTTAGGTAGTATACCGATTGGTATTCCAATTTCTAATACAAAGGTTCATATATTGAACTCATATATGCAACATTGTCCGGTAGGGGGCATGGGTGAATTATATATTGAGAGTTTAGGATTGGCCCAAGGGTATTGGAAGCAGGAAGAGAAAACAAAACAGGCATTTATTTCAAATCCATTTTCAGAAGATAATAGTAAAAGGTTATATCGAACAGGTGATTTAGCAAAGTGGTTACCAAATGGAACTATAGAATTTATGGGGAGAAAAGATAAGCAGGTTAAAATTAGAGGGCATAGAATTGAATTAGGAGAAATAGAAGATGCAATATTCCAATTTGAGGGGATAAGTCAGGCTGTTGTAACACAAACAAAAGATGGAATGCTATTGCAAGCTTATTATAAAACAGTGGACGGTATAGAAATAGAGAAAAATAAGTTAGCTTTACATTTATCAAATGTATTGCCAGAATATATGATCCCTAAATATTACTCTCATGTGTTAAAAATACCAATAACGGCTAATGGGAAAATTGATTTCGGAAAACTGTCAGAAATAGAGTTTGATAATGAGCAAAAAGATGGTTGTATACTTAAGCCGCAAACTAAAGTGCAAAAAAACATTGCAAAAGTATGGTCTGAAGTTTTAAACATAAAATCTATTGGTTTAAAAGATGATTTCTTTAATTTGGGTGGGCATTCTTTAAAAGTTATGCCAGCATTAGTTAAATTAAAACCGTTATATCCTAACTTGAAAATTCAAGATTTCTTTAAGTATAGAACAATAGAAAATTTAGCCTCTCATATTGAAGAGATGGAAAATATGTCGTTAAAAAAAGAGAAAAATATTAATGTAGCGTGTATTGAAAATGAAACGAAAACGACTCCTGATTATAAAAGAAATAGTATAGAAGAATGTGAGACAGATATGGTGAATTATCCAAAAGCAGTTTTCCTTACAGGAGCAACAGGATATTTAGGAGCGCATATTTTAGAACAGTTATTGCAGTTGCCATCTACGACTATTTACTGTCTAGTAAGAAAAAATAAGAATCAAGTAATTGGTGCAAAGTTAAAAGAAAGAATGAGGTTTTATTTCGGTAAAGAAATTCTTAAAAAGTTGGAGGAGAGAGTAGAATTAATTGAAGGAGATTTATCTTTGATAAATCTAGGTCTTGATTCAAAGAAAGTGAATCATTTAAAGAGTAACGTAGAGTCAATAATACATTGTGGTGGAGAAGTTAGACACTATGGAGAACGTGAGCATTTTCAAAAGGTAAATGTTCAGTCTACAAAATGTTTATTGGAATTAGCTAAGAGTACAAATGCACGCTTCCATTATATATCGACTTTAAGTGTAGTAGGGCAGGCTGTAAGCGATCCAAAAGAATTTAAATTCTTTGAGTCTAATTTTGATAGAGGGCAAAATTTAGATAATGTGTACTTAGAAAGTAAGTTTCAAGGCGAGAAAATGGTCAGAGAGGCAATGGAAAAAGGAGTTCGTGCTACGATATACCGTGTGGGAAATTTAGTGGGTAACTCTAAAACGGGTAAATTTCAATTCAATATTAATGAGAACGCTTTTTATAGATTATTGAAAGGTATATGCCTATCTAACATAGCACCTGAAATCAGTACGTATGTAGATTTAACGCCTGTGGACTATGGAAGCTTAGCCATTACTGAATTATCTTATAAGGCTAACACAGTAAATAAAACCATGCATATTTGTAATCCAATTCAGCTTAAATGGGACCAATTTATTAATAGTTTACAAGATTTTGGATACGATTTAATGTTAATGAAGCAAGAAAAGTATATAGAGAAGTTTTTTAATACTAATCTAACTATTGATGAACAGAAAGCTTTAGAGCTCATAATGCCTTTATTAGAATCTGTAGAAGAGCTATCAGTAGCTATACCATCTTGTTCGTATACGCAAGGATATTTGAAGAATGTACATTGTTTAGAACCAAATCAAGAGTATATCAATTTGTTATTAAATTATGCTATGAGTATCGAGTTTTTACCAACCATTAAAGAACCAATATTGTTATAGAATATACTATCGATTTTGAACAGATTGATCTATAAATATGAAGTTTTGAATGTTCGTTTACTTCCGCTTATTGTTTTGAAAATGAAGAAAATCAAAGAGGTTATCTTATTTTTATGAGAGGATGTCGAGGAGAAACGTAAGGAACTTGAAGCTTTACGGGAGAAGTATTAATCGTATAATAATGTAGCGAAGGAAGACGAAAATGGCTACCAGAAATGGTGGCCATTTTTACGTAGATTGATATTAATGCTCAGGATAAATTCTTCTACATGCCATGCGACCTAATTCTGGAGAAGAAGCAATCATTGCGGCAGAAGCCACGGCAGTCATCCCAGAACTTCCAACAGCAGCAGAGGCTCCAATGGTTGCAATAGTAATTAAATATATCAAAATAATTTTGTATTAAACTTTTTTGGTGAAGCCTTAGAAAACAAAAGAAATCGAGTTAATTAATCCCTTTTTATGGTAAAATTAATTTAAATGATATCTTCTATAAATCTGATTATACGAAAAACGATACTTAATTTTATGCGGGGATGAGAGAGAGGGACAAAATGAAATTAGCAATTCAAACTAAAAATTTAACAAAGTCTTTTGCAGATCAATCCATTGTAAGGGATATAAACTTATCTGTTCCTGAAGGAAGTTTATATGCTTTTATTGGACCAAATGGTGCAGGAAAAACAACAACTATGCGAATGTTATTAGGATTAATTCCATTAGATAGAGGAACGATATTATTTAATAATAAAGATATAAAAGAATGGAAAGAAGAATTATTTGAAAATGTGGGTTGTTTTATTGATTCGCCTACCTATTATCCTAATTTAACAGCATATGAAAATTTAGCCTATGTACAAAAAATGATTAATAAACCTTTAGATGAAATAGATAGAGTATTAAAAACTACAGGAATATATAAAGCAAAAGATAAAAAAGTTAAAGATTTTTCTTTAGGAATGAAACAAAGGTTAGGTATTTCCTTTGCTATTCTTAATAACCCTAAAATACTAATTCTTGACGAGCCAACAAATGGATTAGATCCAGAGGGAGTACACGAGATAAGGCGTTTATTACTTCATTTGGTAAAAAATGAGGGGAAGACTATATTTATTTCTAGTCATAATTTAGCTGAAATTGAAATGATAGCAGATCACATAGCATTACTACATAAGGGTACCATACTCTATGAAGGGAATTTAAACAGTATTATTACTTCTAGAGAATATATTGTTCATGTTAATGACACTACTGCCACAGAAAGGATTTTAAATACAGAGGGTATACCTTATAGCATAGAAAAAGAAGGGGTATTCAAACTAATAATAGATCAAGATAGTGTTCCTAATTTAACCAGAATATTAATTAAAAATGATATAGATATTTTTGAAGTTAGCCCTAAAAAGCTAACATTAGAGGAAGTATTTTTAACTTTAACTAAACAAAAGGAGTTACTCTAATAATGCAATTTATCTTTAAAAGTGTGAATAGTGAGATGAGGAAAATTGGTGGGAGAAAATTATTATTATATTCTTTGTTTTTTTCATTATTATCAAGCTTTTTGTGTATAAGTTATTTTATTTTTAACAAGAATAATCCTGACATGTTTCAATCTACAAATCTTATAGCAATTACAGTAAACTTTAATACACTAACGTTAAGCATTTTTTCTGCTTGTATGTGGTATCTTATCATTTCTTCTGAAAATAAATATGGCACTTGGGCCATTATTTATACAAAGCCAATTTCAAAATTAAAATTATTGTTATCTAAAAATTTATTGTTTATACTGTTCTATTTGATTTTTAATATTTTAAATTTTTCGGTTATGGGTATCTATATTTTTATAAATGGATATGAAATATCCATACTTTATTTTTTAAAAATGTTTATACTTTGTACCATTCTATCTTTAGCAATACCATATTCTCAATTGCTTTTTCATTTAATTATAAAAAAGGGAATTCTTGCGGCGTCCTTGTCAGTTATTTGGATTTTTTTTAGCGTAACATATGGATTATTCCCTGCAATATTCACAAAGACATTTCCAATATTTTATGCATTGAATATAGTAAGTGACGTAATGATTAAAGAAACAACTATTTTATTATATCTTGCAAGTTCTTCAATATATATTTTAGGAATTATGTTATTGACTGTGAGTTTTAAATATTATACATATGAATAATAAAGGGTGAAACAAGTGGGTATTTTAGGTGAATATAAAAAAAGTCTTCATAATGGATTGTATATCCTGTTACTAGTATTTCTGTTGATACCAATTAGTTTTCAAGTTTTTCTAACTGTATCGGCTCAATTAAAAGATGGCGTTGCCATGCATATAGCGATTCTGAGCCTTTTTTGTAGGTTATTTTTACCTATTGCGATAGGTCTATTAGTGTCATTTTCTTTTGTAAATGAATTCAGAAGAAAAGGATATATGTCTGCTATTTATCATGGGATCACTTTAAAAACCATATTAAGTAATAAGTTTTTCTTTTGCTTAATAATTACTTTTTGTTATTTAATATGTGCTTTAATCATAACTAGTATACCTATAGTATTAACGGTTGATAATCTAGGGACTGTTTATCAAAGTTTAAGTTTTTCTATACTTTTTCTGGTAATTAGCTCTTTAATTATTGTGAATCTACATTTTTTAATAAATATAATATTTTATAAAATCCCGTTACTTTCATTATTAGTAGGGGTTATAGGTGGACTTGGTAGCTTTTTTATCTCTCATACAAACTATTGGATACTATTCCCTTGGTCATATCCAATTATGAGTCTTTATTTTGATAGCATTGGAACAAAACAATTATATATTATTCTCATTGTATATCTATTATCATTACTAAGTTGTATATTTATGTTTTCTACTTTATATAATAAAAAATCAATGAGATGGAATTAAAGTTAAAATGGGGAGAGTAGCATTAATAATATTAAAACATGTTGTAGTTACTACAACATGGGTCTCGATACGTTAAGCCAATTAATAAGACATGCGGATCAAATATTATTGAATTTGAAGAAGCTAAAGTATGATAGATGTCACTTATGGTCACTCGAATATCTATTACTAATTTACTCTATTTAAAAAAAGTAGCTGCACAAAAGCACAGCTACTTTTTTTCATACAAACATTATTATGCAAATAAAAACCTTAACGTAAACTTGCGCTTAATGGTACTTGAGAATAAACTTTGAAATTACTACCATAAGTACCGTGTTGAGAAAATGAGGAAGAAATTGAGCTGTTCCAACTTTTGTAGGTAGATCCAGATGTATCTGCTCTTAGAAGTACGTTTGAAAAGCTAGCTTGGCTAAAAGAATTACTTCCAGTATCTTCAACGCCCTGAACCATTTTTACTGGTTCATATTGAGAAAACGTACCATATACAGGTTGATTTACATATTTAGGACTTCCATTTACATACATAGTAACCGTACCGTTTCCGTTATTAACTAGTTTAAGGTTTACTCGATCACCATCTTTAATTGATGTATCATACTGTGTGTTCCAATACTTACTGTTTTGACCTGATTCATTATATCCTGAATTAAGAAATACTTTATATCCACTTGATGTTTTTGAAATACCACCCTCAACTTTAGATGCTCCAATACCTAAATACCAATTCACATATCCATCCTTAACAACAACTGATTTTGGTAGATTTATATCAGCTGCAATCCCGGTATAGTTACTATTTGTAACACTTTTTACAGCACCTTCTGTAGCTGCAAAGCTAGTAGTTGAAAACATTAATAGAGAAATTAGAAGTGAACCAACTAGATACATCATTTTTTTCTTACTTTCCCTTAATACTTGACTCATGTTAGATCCCCCATATTTTAAATTATTAAATTGTATGGAAAGTTGGCCAACTAACTACAACTTACAAATTAAAGATATATCAGGTTTCATTTAATGTATATATTTTCCTGTTATAAGTCATTGAAATGTCAAATGAATTTGATTTTTCATATTTATCAATATAGATGGAGTTGACAGAATAAAATAGTATGTCTATTTAAATGTAAGAAGATTTTGTTAAAAAATATAAAAACCTATAGGTCTGTTGGGGATAGTATGTACTACGATTCATTTAGGAGAGAGAAATATGGAATGAATATAGTTTTTTTCAATGGGTAGATCTGAAATATTTAGAAATAGATTAAAAACAAAGGAAATAAATGAATCGTTTTTCTTAAGGAATTCATTGAAATAGTTAGTAGACGAAAGGAAATATATGATTTATAAGACAGGGATTTCCTATATAAAAGAAGAAAGGGGATCCAGCTATGGGAATTACAAATACAAGATCAAAGTTAGATAATGCAGCTATTGAAGAGGCCATAGAGGCATTAAAAGATGAAAATGAATGTTTATGTATGGAAATCGATTACTTAAAAAAGTTAAAGGCCTTCCTTCAAAAAGAGATGGAATTACAGACCAAGACAAAGCAAGAGTAATTTATCTTACAAAGTTCGAAAATATATAACATATTAAGATAGTACTAGATAATTATAGAGGTCATTACAATCGCAAAATAATCAAAGTATACTTAAAAGGAATGAGTCCAGTATAATACTGGACTCACATTCAAACAGCCGCTTAATTTTTTGTTTAATTCTTCAGGTTCAGTTGATTATAGGCAATCAATTGTTGGCTTGCTACGCTCAGTGAGTGTTATTCTTTAACTCATCTCATATAACGTTAGTTTAAGTATTGAGAGTAAAAGAATAGGAATAGAAAAATTAATGTTTTGCTAAATAATCTATTAAAGAAACTTAAAGGAATAACAAGTTCTCCTATTGTAAGGATTTTAAGTTTATCCTTATTTAGTCCTATTATTAATTCTTTTAATGTTTGGAAGTTTATTTTATTAACGAAAGACCAACTTGGCACAGCTTTTGTATCTGTACCTATTTTGAAAATAATATGAATACTATGTGCATGAAAACCGCTTATTATTAAAATAAGCATAAATCCTAAAATAATGAACCAAGTCATTTTTCAACACCTCCTTTCAGTATCTAATATTAAGATATTAAAACTGCTGAGAAAGTGTGCTGTTGTCCATGAAAAATATTGAGAAATTGTTGAGGAAACATTGAGGATGTTGCAATGCTATTGATTGTAGCTGAGTTAATAATGCTTGTCATATTATATGTGTGAAAAAAGGAAATAGGAAAGAGAACAGTTGCGTAGACTGTTCTCTTAAGGAGCGGAAGTGCTGAACATTTTCAATGACAATGATTCAAGCATTCCGTTAATAGTATGTGTAAATATTTATAATCCATACAAGCAAGGTGGCTAGAATAAATAGCCGCCTTGCTTCAGGGAGAATTCAAGAAAATTAGAGATTCATTATGGATACAGATTGGCTGTTACCAATCTATTATTAGTATTGGAAATAATTACATAAATTATTCGTAAGTTAAAATCTCAATTCATCGTAGGATGAGTGACATGCAAAGTAAAAAGAGCACTTTTTAAAAGTGCTCTTTTTAAGGTGTGTATTAGGAATTGAAAGAGGCATCAATGACAATTTAGAAGGAGATATCTCTATACAACATATGGAGGTACTATGGAAGGGTGACGATAAAACATAAAAAGAGCAGTTAGAATGAACTAACTGCTCAGCTCCAGGGGAATTGGAGACTTGGTATTTTATATTATTAGCAAATTTTCGGTGTATTATTCGAAAGTAGATATAGATAGATAATTATTAATATTGTATTAGTACATTTTATCCTTTAAATAGTGTTCCTCCATCAGTAACATGGGACTCTCCAATTTCTCCAACTTCTTCAGCAGGAATAAGCGGTAAATTATTATTACCTTTTTCATTATTCCTGTTCATAGCATTAAAGATAATTAGAAATTACCGTGAGGTGGTGTAAAGGAGAGAAAGAACGTGAGTTCCTGCATTCTCTGGTTGTAATGAGCCTTGCATGTGGAGATTAAATGTCTAATAAGTATATTGGTCAAATTTTTTTCTACTGGTGTTTCATTAAGGTTGATTAGTTCATAAATATGAAGCACAACGATAAAAGATAGAAATACTTACAAATTTTAAGAGAATTCCTTTTGTCTACCAAGAAGCAAAATATTTTTATGATAAAATATAGAAAAAGATGATTAAGAAGGGACAATTAAAGTGAAACCAACAATTTATGATGTTGCTGAAAAAGCAGGTGTATCAATAGCGACTGTATCCAAAGTAATTAATCAAACGGGGCGTATTAGTGAAAAAACAATAAACAAAGTAAATAAAGTAATGGATGAATTGGATTACCAGCCAAGTAGTGTAGCAGCAGCGTTAACAGGTAAAAAAACATATACGATTGGGGTACTTGTCCCAGACATTTCAAACCCATTTTTTGCAGAAGTAGCAAGAGCTTTTGAAAATAGTGCACGAGAATCAGGATATACACTCATTTTATGTAGTACAGATCATCAAACAAAACGTGAGCACGAATATATTGATTTATTATTTAAAAAGCAAGTAGATGGCATTATTATTGCGACGGAGCTAAATGATTATAAACTAGTTAAAAAAATCGTGAACCGAGATTTGCCACTTGTATTATTTACCGTAGATCATCCTTCCATCACAACTCATGTTGTGACAACTGATGATATGAGGGGAGGCTATCTAGCTGGACAGTATTTAACGCAGAAAGGCCATAAGTCTTTAACGATTATGATGGAGAAGGATAGAAAAAGTAGCATAGGGAGACTGAATGGTTTCAAGCAGGCTCTTACGGATTCAGGGATTTCGTTAGATGATGATGCTATTATTAGCTGCTATTCGACAGTAGAAGATAGCAAACGTGCAAGTAAAGAATTACTTAGTTTTCCTAGCAGGCCTACAGCGGTTTTTGCTTGTACAGATTTAATTGCTATATGCCTTATGAATGAAGCAAGAAAACATGGACTTTCGATTCCGGAAGATTTATCAATTATCGGATTTGATAATACAATCTATGCTGAGATTGCTGATCCAGGGTTAACGACGATTGAACAGCCAATCACACAAATGGCAGCCTGTACATTTGAACAACTCTTAAAAACGATGGAAATGAAGGCGCATGCTAAGCAAAAGATTACAATTATTCCTCAGTTAGTAGAGCGATCCTCAGTAAAGGATATTACATGAAAACTTTTTTAATAGCCTACTTGAATGTAACGAAAAGAAGGTCATCGTAACCATGTACAGTTATGATGACCTTCTTTTTATTTAGAGTTTATACTGAGAATTGCTCGCCGTTTTTCGTATTTAAATCCTGCTTCATCTCATTCTCCTTTGGAATAGTAAGGAAATGAGTTAGAAATGCACCAAAGAAGTACAAACCAGCAAAGATCCACATCACGCCGCCTACACCTAATGGACCGATGAAGGCAGTTACTACTAATGGACCAACAAAAGCTGATAATCCTGAACCTAAATTTAATACAGACATGGCGGCTCCTTTATTTTCAGGAGCTAAAGATGGTACTAAAGCTGTAAGAGGTACATAACCGGCAAGTGTTGCTCCGTAGCAACAGGCAACAAATAATATAGCCCAAAAATTATGTCCTACCATTTGTGGTACATAATAGAGTGCAAGAGTTACAATTCCGCAACCGACTCCCCCGAACCATTTAATCGTATTTACCCAGCCCAACTTGTCTCCAACAATACCAAAAATAATATTAAACACCATATTTACAAAGAATAGAGTGCCCCAAATTTGAAGCCATTCCGTCATTGTAAAATTATATTTCATCATATAAGTAGGCAGGAAAACAACAAATCCAAACTGAGCGGCCGAGTTTATTATTTTTACAATACCGCCTATACCAACTTTAGGGTTTTCAAATGCGATGGTAATGCCTTTTAGTAATTCACTAGATTTGTTAGCGCTTACGGTTTGTGCCTTAAATCTGTCCTTATTTACAACAATTGAGAATAATCCCCCAACGACAACAAAAATTAAGGCGCTCCATAAAGTAGCGATTTCCCCAATCTTAGGAACCATATAGCTAGAATAAAAGGCTCCTATAACACTAAGCCCAAGCTGGAATACGAACCAGAACCAGCCAACTGCTCTTGAAAGCATTTGCTGTGGAGTACTGTAAGATACCCAAACTAGAAAAGAATAAGCAAATAAAGGATAACCGAAACCTCGTAGGGCATAGCAAAGTAATATAACGGGATAATTCATATGTTGAATGCCTATACCTATGAATCCAATGGAACCTAAAATGAATGATATTAAACCAAACGTCATGACTTTTCTTGGTCCCCACATTTGTACAAATACCCCCGAAAACCAGGAAGAAGCGGATACAGTAATTCCGTAAATAGTAAACAGAAAAGCAGCGTGTTCTAGCGTTAAGCCATTCTCAACGAGATAAGGGGATAACCATCCTTGTTCTAAACCATCCCCAATCATAAATACAATAATCCCTATGTATCCCCAAGTTAAATTAGAAGGGATACCAATCTTGTCCATAAATGTTTTGTTTGAACCAATTGCGTTCATTCTCCCACCACCGATATTTTTTTGGTTAAGCGCTTAATTCTTTTTGATAAAAAAAGTATACGCTTACATTATGAGGTCGTCAATTAAATTTTTTGACAATTTACAACTTTCTTTCATAGGGTGCAATCTATTTACTTATCGGACACTAAAATAATTGTGAGTATGAAAAGAAGGGAATACCTTATAGATGGGAGTTTACTATTTAAAAGGCTCGGTTTTCTTTGTTATATCAGTATTTTAAAAGAATATATTTATAGCTTTTTAGATTATTTATTTCTAATTATTATTTTTTATTTTTATGTAATACGTTTATTGAGGGAACTTAAAATTCAGATGAAAAGGGGAGTATTCCAAAAAATAAAAATGTTTTCAATTTAGAATCAAGTGTGTATAATGAAGAAAAATAGGGAAAGCGCTTAACTAACTTGATGCGCTAAACCCTATAGACTTTCATTTCGTTTCTTAAATTTTAATATAGAGGGAGAAATCATATGAACGTTTTAAAGATTGGGATTATTGGTGCTGGAAGAATTGGGAAATTACATGTTGATAATTTGCAGCTTATGCCACAAGTAAAAATTAAAGCGGTTTCAGATGTAGTAATTAGTCATCTAGAAAAGTGGGCTCAAGATAAAGGGATTACCACTCTAACTAAAAACTATCAGGATTTATTAGCAGATCCAGAAATTGATGCTGTCTTTATTTGTTCACCAACAAATACACATGCGCAAATTATTAAAGAAGCGGCTCTTGCCAAAAAACATATCTTCTGTGAAAAGCCTGTTAGTTTCTCAGTAGAAGAAACTTTAGAAGCATTAGAAGTGGTAAAAGAACAGGGAGTATCTCTTCAAGTAGGTTTTAATCGTCGTTTTGATCCTAACTTCAGGAAAGTTTATAATCTGATTCAACAAGGCGAAGTGGGGCAGCCGCATATTTTAAAAATTACGTCTCGGGATCCACAACCGCCAAGTATAGAATATGTTCGCTCTTCTGGCGGATTGTTTATGGATATGATGATTCATGATTTTGATATGGCTCGTTATGTAATGAATAGCGAAGTCGTTGAAGTATTTGCATATGGAACAACATTAATCGATCCATCCATTCAGGAAGTAAATGATGTTGATACAGCAATTGTCACATTAAAATTTGCAAATGGAGCTTTAGGAGTAATTGATAATAGCCGCCAAGCTGTTTATGGATATGACCAGCGTGTTGAAGTGTTTGGTGAAAAAGGCGCGGTTGCTGCGGATAATTGCTGCCCGACAACAGTTCAAGTGTCAAAAACAGAAGGTATTGTAAAAGATAAGCCGCTTTATTTCTTCTTAGAGCGCTACACGCAAGCTTACATTGAGGAAGTAACACAATTTACAAAGTCAATTATAGAAGGACAAGCTGTTATTTGCAGTGGTAATGATGGATTACAAGCAGAGCGAATTGCGAAGGCTGCGAAGGAATCCTTACTAACAGGAAAACCTGTACAAATTGAACATAAACAGCCTGTATTAAATCAATAAAGAGAGCGCTTACTTCTAGATAGATAAAGAGTAATGAATAGTAGGTTTATAAAAATATGAACCATATCATTCATTCTTTCTTGAACTACTCACCACTTAACGTCCTTACGGACTGTTTGAAGTGGGAGATTCCTGCGAACACCGATGTATCCAACAGTTATCTTAGCAGGCGCCGCCCGTAGTCCCTACGGTGAAAACATAAGCATCTTGTACGTTGACTCACCACGCTTCTTACTTTAGCTTGGTTTTCGCAACTTCAGCAAACGTGGGGCGAAAGAACGTTGAAGATTTTACGGTTGCAACGTTTTTCTGCAACCAACCTCATATCTTCAGTTTTCAAAGAGCAATCTGTACAAGTATATGGTAGCAAACATGTTGGCTTATGCCAACCGACATTCATCTCCCACCTAAAATTGGTGTTTTACACCTTCACATTTTTGAGGAAGGAGTCTTTTGTCGGAAAACGATAAAGCATGGGAGGTAGTAACGATGAATCCACTTATTTTTAAAGAAGATTGTCCATTAGACCTTATTGCGGTTGGACGTTTATGCGTTGATTTAAATGCTAATGAAACACAACGTCCTATGGAAGAAACAAGAACGTTTACTAAATATGTAGGAGGTTCTCCTGCAAATATTGCAATTGGTGCTGCACGTCTTGGCTTACAAACAGGATTTATCGGTAAAGTATCTGATGATCAAATGGGCCGCTTTATTACAGGGTACTTAAAGGACAGCAATATTAATACGGATCAGATATGTATTGATCGCACTGGTGCAGTGACAGGTCTAGCTTTTACAGAAATTAAAAGCCCTGAAGATTGCAGTATTTTAATGTACCGCGACAATGTCGCAGATTTAAATCTTGATCCAACAGAAGTTTCTGAGGACTATATTAAACAATCAAAAGCTCTCTTAATTTCAGGAACAGCTTTAGCGAAAAGTCCTTCTCGCGAGGCGGTATTTTTAGCGCTAGAATATGCGCGTAAGCATGATGTAGTCGTATTTTTTGATGTTGATTACCGCCCGTATACATGGCAGTCAGAAGCTGAAACGGCTGTGTATTACAATTTAGCGGCTGAAAAGTCTGATGTCATTATTGGAACGCGTGAAGAATTCGATATGATGGAAAAACTATTAAACTACGAACAATCTAATGATCAGGTTACGGCTGAAAGGTGGTTTTCTCATCATGCGAAGATCGTCGTTATTAAGCACGGCGGGGATGGTTCAATCGCTTATACGAGAGACGGTCAATCTCACCGAGGCGGTATCTTTAAAACAAAGGTATTAAAGACGTTTGGTGCTGGTGATTCGTATGCTTCTGCATTTATTTACGGCTTAATGCAAGGTCTTGAGATTCCTCAAGCGATGCGATTAGGTGGCGCTTCTGCTTCTATTGTTATTTCAAAACATAGCTGTTCGGATGCAATGCCAACAAGGACAGAGATTTCTGCATTCATGGAAACGGCTGAGGAAATTGTATAGAAACATCATAAATGAGTAATCAAGTAAGGGCGTATCCTATGGACGCTTCTACATTACATAAAAGGGAGAGAATGAATATGACAGTACAAACAGCACAAATTGTAAAAAACTACATTGGCGGCGAATGGGTAGAATCTTCTTCAACGAAGTTGGAAGCTGTATATAATCCTGCAACAGGAGAAGTAATCGCCCGGGTACCACTTTCAACAAAAGAAGATGTTGAACAAGCTGTATTAGCAGCAAATGAAGCATTCAAATCTTGGTCCAAAACAGCTGTGCCAAAACGTGCTCGTATTCTATTTAAATATCAACAATTATTAGTAGATAACTGGGAAGAGTTAGCGAAACTTATTACGATTGAAAACGGAAAAAGCTATAACGAAGCTTACGGTGAAGTTCTTCGTGGTATTGAGTGCGTGGAATTTGCAGCGGGTGCACCTACATTAATGATGGGAAAACAGCTTCCTGATATTGCGACGGGTATTGAGTCTGGTATGTATCGTTACCCAATTGGTGTTATAGGCGGGATTACACCTTTTAATTTCCCAATGATGGTTCCATGCTGGATGTTCCCACTTGCGATTGCTTGCGGTAATACATTTGTGTTAAAACCTTCAGAGCGTACACCTCTTCTAGCAGCAAGATTAGCAGAATTAGCTGAAGAAGCAGGCTTACCAAAAGGTGTATTAAATATCGTAAATGGCGCTCACGATGTAGTAAACGGTCTTCTTGAACATAAATTAGTGAAGGCAATTTCATTTGTAGGTTCCCAGCCAGTTGCGGAATACGTTTACAAAAAAGGAACAGAAAACTTAAAACGTGTTCAAGCATTAGCGGGTGCGAAAAACCATTCCATTGTATTAAATGATGCGAATCTTGAACTAGCTACAAAGCAAATTATTAGTGCTGCATTTGGTTCAGCTGGTGAGCGTTGTATGGCCGCTTCTGTTGTTACAGTAGAAGCAGAAATTGCAGATCAATTAGTTGAAAGACTAGTAGAAGAAGCAAATAAAATCGTAATCGGCAATGGTCTTGATGAAGATGTATTTTTAGGACCAGTTATTCGTGATAACCATAAAGAGCGCACAATTGGTTACATCGATTCAGGTGTAGAACAGGGCGCTACATTAGTTCGTGATGGACGCGAAGATACAGCTGTAAAAGGAGCTGGTTACTTCGTTGGCCCAACAATTTTTGACCATGTTACAAAAGAAATGAAAATCTGGCAAGATGAGATTTTTGCTCCTGTTTTATCCATTGTTCGTGTGAAATCATTGGATGAAGCGATTGAAATTGCGAATGAGTCTCGTTTTGCAAATGGAGCTTGTATTTATACAGATAGCGGAGCAAGTGTACGTCAATTCCGTGAAACAATTGAATCAGGTATGTTAGGTGTGAATGTTGGGGTACCAGCACCAATGGCATTCTTCCCGTTCTCTGGCTGGAAAGACTCTTTCTATGGTGATCTTCATGCGAATGGTACGGACGGCGTTGAGTTTTATACTAGAAAGAAAATGCTTACATCTCGCTGGGAAAAGTAATCATTAAGAGAGAAGTAGAATCTCTCTAGTTGTTCGTAAGCAATAGTAACGAAAGTAGTTAAACATAAGAAGGAAGTATTAGGAGTCTATCAAATTCCTAATACTCCTTTTTCATATGCAGGATGAATGATAGAGATAGAAAGGAGCAAACAATATGCAAACTGTTAGAATGACGACGGCACAAGCTTTGGTGAAATTTTTGAATCAGCAATACGTAGAGTTTGATGGAGAACAACAAAAATTTATTAAGGGAATCTTTACGATTTTTGGTCATGGAAATGTAGTAGGTCTAGGTCAAGCTTTAGAAGAAGACGCAGGGGAATTAGAAGTATATCAAGGAAGAAATGAACAAGGGATGGCAAATGCTGCGATGGCCTTTGCAAAACAAAAACACAGAAAACAAATTATGGCATGTACTTCTTCTGTTGGTCCTGGATCAGCAAATATGATTACCTCTGCTGCAACTGCTTCTGCAAATAATATTCCCGTTTTACTACTTCCAGGTGATGTATTTGCAACGAGGCAACCTGATCCTGTTCTTCAACAAATTGAACAAACACATGACTTATCTATTTCTACGAATGATGCTTTTCGTGCAGTAAGTAAGTACTGGGACCGGGTGAACCGTCCTGAACAATTGATGACAGCTATGATTCAAGCCATGCGCGTTTTAACGAATCCGGCAGATACAGGAGCTGTAACAATTTGTTTACCACAAGATGTCCAAGGCGAAGCGTGGGACTTTCCAAGTTACTTCTTCCAAAAGCGTGTTCACCGTATTGAACGTCGTCTCCCTACAAAAGCCAGTTTAGCGGATGCGGTGGAAATGATTAAGAAAAAGAAAAAGCCAATTATGATTTGTGGTGGTGGTGTAAGGTACGCAGAGGCAGCAGAGGAACTGAAACAGTTAGCTGAAGCATTCCGCATTCCATTTGGAGAAACGCAAGCTGGGAAAAGTGCGATTGAAAGCAGCCATCCATATAATCTTGGTGGCATCGGAGTAACTGGAAATTTAGCAGCCAATACAATTGCAAAGGAAGCGGATCTTGTTATTGGAATCGGGACGAGATTTACTGATTTTACAACGGCATCTAAGCAATTGTTCCAGAATGAAGAGGTTGAGTTTTTAAACATCAACATATCAGAATTTCATGCGAACAAGCTCGATGCATTGAAGGTTATAGCTGATGCGAAAGAAGCACTTCTTGCTCTAATAGATGAACTACAAGAAATTGACTATAGATCTAGTTACACAGTAGAAATCGCTGATGCAAAAGAGGCTTGGGAAACAGAATTAGCACGTCTACATAATATTCGCTTTACAAGTCAAGGTTTCATACCAGAAGTCGAAGGTCATTTTGATGAAAATTTAAATGAGTATGTGGACGCACTCGGTACACAATTAACACAGACTGCAGTCATTGGGCAAATCAATACATTACTTGATGAAGATGCAATTATTGTTGGTGCGGCAGGAAGTCTTCCAGGTGATTTACAAAGAATGTGGGCAGCAAGAAAACCTAATACATATCACATGGAGTATGGATACTCTTGCATGGGCTATGAAGTTGCAGGTGCACTTGGTGCAAAGCTAGCTGAACCATCGAAGGAAGTATATGCAATGGTAGGGGATGGTAGTTACCAGATGCTTCATTCTGAGCTCGTAACAAGTCTTCAAGAAAACAAAAAAATTAACGTTTTATTGTTTGATAACTCCGGATTCGGCTGCATTAATAACTTACAAATGGGTAATGGAATGGGAAGCTTTGGAACAGAGTTTCGCTACAAAAACCAAGAAACTCGTAAATTAAACGGAGCTATTATGAAAATAGATTTTGCAGCTAGCGCGGCTGGATATGGCGTAAAAACGTATCGTGTTACATCGATAGAACAATTACAGGAAGCGCTTATAGATGCGAAAAAACAAACAGTTTCTACATTGATTGATATTAAAGTATTACCAAAAACAATGACAAATGGATACGATTCATGGTGGCATGTAGGTGTTGCAGAAGTATCTAATAGTCCAAGTGTACAAGCTTCGTATGAGAGTAAAGTAAGTAACTTGCAAAAGGCAAGATCGTATTAGATTAGGACACAAAGAGGGCTTTTTATCTACATGCATATTTTTTAGAAAGCTTTCTTTTTAACGATCAGATAAGAGAAGTTGGCGATATTCTATAACATTTTACAAAGAGGAGAGACAAGGGATGTTCAAAGAAAACACGATTAAGCTTGGGATTGCACCAATTGCTTGGACAAATGATGATATGCCGGAGCTAGGAGCAGAAAATACGTTTGAACAATGTATTAGTGAGATGGCACTAGCTGGATTTAATGGAAGTGAAGTAGGGAATAAATATCCAAGAAATACAGTTGTATTGAAAAAATCTTTGGAATTACGAAATCTAGAGATTGCTAGCGCATGGTTTAGTGCGTTCTTGACAACGAGGCCGCTTGAAGAGACAGCACAAGCATTTATTAAACATAGAGATTTCTTGCATGATATGGGTGCAAAAGTCATCGTTGTTTCAGAGCAAGGACATAGTATTCAAGGTTTAATGGATGTACCGCTATTTCAAAACAAGCCCGTTTTTACAGAAGAAGAGTGGGATAAGCTTGCGGATGGGTTACATCACCTCGGTAAATTAGCTCAGGAAAAGGGGCTACATATTGTATACCATCATCATATGGGTACGGGTGTTCAAACAACGGCAGAAATTGAAAAGTTAATGGATATGACGGATCCAGATCTTGTATCCCTGCTTTTTGATACAGGTCATCTTGTTTTTTCAGGAGAAGAGCCACTTTATATTTTGAAAAAATATTTACCTCGTATTAAACATGTACATTTAAAAGATATTCGCCAAGAAGTAGTAGATGCTGTAAAGGAAAACAAATTAAGCTTCTTACAGGCAGTGAAGAATGGTGCATTTACAGTTCCCGGAGATGGCGTAATTGTATTTGATGAAGTGTTTACTATCCTTGCAAACTCTGATTATAAGGGTTGGTTTGTAGTAGAAGCAGAGCAAGATCCAGCTTTAGCGAATCCTTTTGAATACGCATTAAAAGCTCGAAAATTTATAAAAGAAAAAGCAGGTCTGTAATTTCCGCATGGTGAGATTACATAAGGATTGACACTCCCACGGATAAAGCCACAAGCTGACTAACGTCAGTGGGATTCTTGCTACCAAAGGCGAAGTCTATTTCTAGTATCGCTGACGTGCAAGATTGTGGTGTGCCATCACCACTCCGTATCCAGTGCATATAGCAGATACGGCACTCATTCTATTACCAAACGAGTCAGATTGTGAGTTCTCAAATGTGTTTTAGCGTCTTGTGCTTGACGACTCAATACATTTTACGGAGTAGAAGAATTTGTTACTCCAACCTCATATGTATTCTGTTTTCAGAGAACAAGATTGTTTTAGAGACTTTTACTTGTCTATTATGAAAATTATACCATTTCAAATTCTTGATGTACAGAACGTACTTTCGGTGTTTTATTTGTACATCGCATTTGACCTCACTCTCATCCCACCCCTAAAGTGGGTGCTATCGCACCGTAGTGGGCTTTCCCGTTCGGAAAATCTGTAATAAATAATATTGAAAAAGGTGAATGTGTAATGCCATTAGTGCAAATGAAGTGTATTTTAATTAAGGCAAATCAAGAGAATTACGGGGTCGGAGCTTTCAGTGTCGCTAATATGGAAATGGTAATGGGAGCTATCAAAGCAGCAGAAGAGTTGCGTTCGCCACTTATTCTACAAATTGCGGAAGTTCGTTTGAATCATTCGCCGATTCATCTGATTGGCCCTTTGATGGTTGCTGCGGCGAAAAAAGCGACTATCCCAGTAGCAGTTCACTTTGATCATGGTATGACGTTTGAAAAGATTAAAGAGACATTAGAAATTGGTTTTAGTTCGGTTATGTTTGATGGCTCTCACTATCCGTTAGAGGAGAATATCCAAAAGACAATAGAAATTGTAGCGCTTGCGAAACAGTACGGAGCGACGGTAGAAGCTGAGATTGGCAGAGTAGGTGGTAGTGAGGACGGCTCAGAAGATATTGAGATGTTGCTGACAAGCACTAAAGAAGCAAAAAGATTTGCAGAAGAAACAGAAGTAGATGCGTTAGCTGTTGCGATTGGAAATGCGCATGGTATGTACAATGGAGATCTTGATTTACGATTAGACCGCCTACAAGAAATTAATGAGGTAGTTCGTATTCCACTCGTATTACATGGTGGTTCTGGCATTAGCCCAGAGGATTTCAAGCAATGTATTCACCATGGTGTGCGAAAAATTAATGTAGCAACAGCGACGTTTCAGAATGTAATTGCTGCGGTTAACACTGCTGCCCTAAATACTCCTTATTCAGATTACTTTACGTATCATCAAGATGTAATTGAGGCCGCATACGAAAACGTTAAAAATCATATGCTCATATTCGGAAGTGAAAACAAAGCATAACCAGAAAGGTTTTCTTCATTAATATCAGAAGAAACTCGAAATTTAGTTAGCTGACAAAGATAGAGAATTATAGAGTAGCCATTAATTAAAAGGGGGAGAAAGCCGTGTTAGGAAAATTAGGTGAATTAAATGAAGGGTATAATGTATTAACAGAAATGAACGGTCAATGCAGTGATATGTTAATGGATATAGGCATATATAAGATGTCTAATGGAAAAGAAGAGTTGCTATTTGATAATAAAAATGAAACGGCAGTACTTTTACTAGAAGGGACAATACGTCTAGAGTGGGAAGGAATGGAACAAATTATTCAAAGGCAGTCTGTTTTTGAAGAGAATCCTTGGTGTTTGCATATAGCTAAAAATGTGAAGGTTACAATTACTGCTCTTTCAGATAGTGAAGTGCTTGTTCAAAAAACAGATAATGATCAAGAATTTGCGTCTAAGTTGTATACTCCAAATGAGTGTCAAAGTGTTGTAGCTGGAGAAGGAGTATGGGAGGGAACAGCGCAGCGTGTTATTCGGACAATTTTTGACTATAACAATGCAGCATATTCTAACATGGTAGTAGGAGAAGTAATTTCTTATCCAGGTCGATGGTCTAGTTATCCACCGCATCATCATGATCAGCCAGAGGTATATTATTATCGCTTTAACAAGCCGCAGGGATTTGGATGTGCAATGGTTGGTGAGGATGCTTATCGCGTCGTACATAATAGCTTTATTACGATTCCAGGTGAGCTAGACCACCCGCAAGCAACTGCGCCTGGATATGCAATGTATTTTTGTTGGATGATTCGACATCTTGAGAATAATCCATGGAATGATCGTATCATGGAGGAAGACCACAAGTGGTTATTAGAACCAAACGCGAAAATTTGGCCAGAAAAGGAATAGACGAAAATAAAGGATCTGGTGCAAAAAAGTATAAAAAAGTAGGAACTGAATCTTTTAGGATAAAGTTACGAAATTTCTAAGAAGTAGATTTAATTTTTACTTACTAGGAGAGACTATATTGATTCGATAATTATCCATAAAAATAAAAACGAGCACTCCTAATCATAGCGATAGGGTGCTCGTTTTCCTATTTATGCGCAGAAAGGGAATTTCATCTCCTACCTACTAGATAGCAATAGGTAATTTTCAGGTTTGATGAATTCCTCTCACTCTTTATTTTTTTAGCTTGATAGCGATGTGACACTCCCCCTATCAGAATGTTTGCATTAAAGGGTTGACCCATCAACCCGATTTATTATATATTATAAATGTTAGAAAATTCGCTCAATTATAATTAGAACAGAGGAGATGATAAATGTTATATTAGAAATAAAACAGAAAATGCATCCCAATAAGCAGAAAGGACATTACAAATAGAAAAGAAACGAAGGGCTGAATTGATAATAACAGCACATTCCTCTAGTATACATCGACAATCTTTCTCAATCACAAATTCCCTATCAATATAAATTTTACGTAATCTTCCAGTATACCAAATTTTATCTTTCACCATATAATCTCAAACTAAGACTTTATAAAGGTTTTACTCAAAATTACTATATGTTCGGATAAGAAAATATAAAAATATATAAGGGATGGTGTTATAAATGATTTTTTGCAAGTCAAAAAAAGATCGTTATTCATAAACAGGATAAATTGCAAGCTTTTAAGTTTTTAAGGGGACTGTCTTTCTTCTCTTGCGATTGGATCCACTAGGAATTGGTACGCCAATTATCCATACGAAGAGTTAAAGACTATTAGTATTCATTTTCGGTAAACCATTATTACATTCGGAGGTAGAATATGCTAAGACGTCGAGCTAAGTTTAAAAAACTGGTAACCTTATCCTTATCAGTGGGTATGTTGCTTACTATGCTTCCAACAGCATCTGCAACTGCAATTAAAAAGGAGTACTCCATTAATAATGTATCTGACAATCAAACCTATAAGGCTATAGGTAAAATTACTAAGGTTACGAAAGAAGGAAATAACGTATTCTTTGACTTAGAAACAGGAGAAAAAATAAAAATTAACTTTCTAAAAAATAATGTTTTTCGATTGCATTTGGACCCAAAGGGTGTTTTTGAAGAATATCCAACTCCAAATCAACCTGAGCATGAGACGAAAATTATCGACAAAAATGTTGGCGATTACAAAAAGGAATATGGAGAAATTAACATTAAGGTCGATGAAAGAGATAAGAATGCCTATAAAATATCTACTAATGCTTTAGAGTTAAGGGTAGATAAAGCTACTTCAAAGATGAGCTTGTACGATAAAAAAAGAGCAAAGATTCTTTGGAGTGAAAGTGAACCGCTAAAACATTCGGGCGGAAGTACTGTTCAAACCCTCGGCACAAAAGAAAGTGAATATTTTTATGGTGGAGGTCAACAGAATGGGTTTTATGCCCATAAGAATAATTCCATAAATATTGCAGTCGGGGGAGGTTGGGATGCAGGAGCTGCATCAAGTCCAGTCCCATTCTATTTAAGCACTGAGGGCTATGGAGTCATGCGAAATACTTTTAAGCCGGGTGTTTATGATTTTACCAAAACGTCTACCTTTACTCACGATGAAGACAGATTTGATGCTTATTATTTTGTAGATGATTCCCTTCCAAACATCATTGGCGAATATACAGAATTAACCGGGAAACCGGCCCTTATGCCAAAAACTGGTTTTTATTTAGGGCATGCTGATTGTTTTAATGGAACTCATAATGGTCATAAGGACCAACGAACACTCCTAACTAATGGGTTAAATACATTAAATCAATATGTAGATAACGATATGCCTTTAGGATGGATTTTACCAAATGACGGGTATGGATGTGGGTATGGCGGATTGGGTAATTTGGAGCAATTTGTTGATAAAGCAAATGACCAAAAAGTAGAGGTAGGCTTATGGACACAAAGTAATCTCTATCCAGACCCTAATTTACCTGGAGATAGCCCTTTACGCAGAGACCTTGACGGGGAAGTTAAAGCTGGTATTCGAGCAATAAAAACGGATGTTGCATGGGTTTGGCAAGGATATTCCATGGCTTTAAATGCCACACGCCAAGCAGCAGAAGGAATTCAAAAAGATGCTAATTCAGGTGGTGCACGTCCATTTGTTATTTCGCTAGATGGGTGGGCTGGTACGCAGCGTTATGCTACATTATGGTCAGGTGATCAATATGGCGGTAATTGGGAGTACATCAGAATGCATATCCCTACTTACATTGGTGCAGGATTATCAGGAAATCCAAACGTTGGATCAGATATGGATGGTATATTTGGCGGAGATCCAAAAGTGCAGACACGTGATTTCCAATGGAAGGCATTCACGCCAATCCAAATTGATATGGATGGCTGGGCATCAGGAGGCAATGATTACAGTAAATCTAAAAATCCATGGAATTATGGTGAACCATATACATCGATTAATAGGATGTATTTAAAATTAAAGTCACAAATGATGCCTTATATCTACACGATTGCTGAGGAATCTACATCAAAATCCATGCCGATGGTTCGAGGGATGATGTTAGAGTATCCGAAGGATCCATATACGTACGGGACACAAACACAGTATCAATATATGTGGGGGCCAAATCTATTAGTAGCGCCAATATATGATGGAAACTCTAATGATGCTGAAGTAAGGAACGATATTTATCTTCCAGATAAAGATCAAGTTTGGATCGATTATTTTACAGGTAAGCAATATCAGGGAGGTTCGGTCCTTCATAATTTTAATGCCCCAGTGTGGAAGACCCCTGTATTTGTTAAGGCTGGTGCAATTATTCCAATGGCACCAGAAAATAATTCTATTAATGAATTAAATGGTTCGGAAAATAGAATATTTGATGTTTATCCATCGGGAGAATCAGAGTTTACTCTATATGAAGATGATGGTAAAACTGTTGAGTATAAGGAAAAGAAAAATACAACAACGAAGGTCACTTCAAAGGTAATCAAGGAAAAAGCTGTTATAACCGTTGATATCGCAAAAGGAAAAGGCTATAAAGGGATGGTTAAAAATAGGGGCACAGAAGCGATTGTTAATACACGTGTAAGTCCAAAGGATATAAAGGTTAAAGTTGGAAACAAAGATGTTGCATTAAGGAAAGTTACGAATGAAGAGGAATATAACAATTCAGAGAACGTGTACTTCTATAATGAAAAGCCCAACCTGAACAAATATTCTACAAAAGGCTCACCATTTGAACAGACTGACATTGTTACATCACCAAAATTATATATTAAGGTTGGAAAAACAGATATTACGAAAAATAAAATAACATTTACAGTTGATGGCTTCGATAATACCGAAAAGAAAGATGTAGTAGATAAAGAAGTACCAACGATTCCATCAGGGATAAAAGCTGATGAGGCTAACACTACTGATCGAGACATTAAATTAAATTGGAACAAGGTTGATGGCTCGAATACAACATATGATTTAATGATTGATGGTATTGTTCATACAAATGTGTTTAAGTCAAGTGATAGTGGGCAAGCACCATCCTATCTTCATACAGGTTTAACATCTGATACAGAACATTCTTATCGAGTAAGAGCAACGAATACAAAAGGATCATCAGGCTGGAGTGACGAGATCAAAATAAGAACGAAGCTTGATCGATACAGAAATGTCCCTAAGGATATGACGGCAAAAGCTGATAGTGAACAGCCAGGGGAAGAAGCATCTCTAGCTGTCGATGGAAAAGATGAAACAATGTGGCATACTGCATGGGGAGATACGGGTAATAAACTGCCACATACTTTTGAGATTGATATGAAGTTAGCTTATGAATTAGATAAGCTTGAGTATATTCCAAGACCAAATGCAGGAAATGGTACGATATTAAAATATAATTTAGACATAAGTTTAGATGGAAAAACTTATAAAAACGTCATCACTGATGGAACATTTGAGAAAAATGATAAAACGAAAATTATTGATTTTCAGGGGAATATTACTGCAAGGTATATTAAGTTGACCATTACAAACTCTGTAGGTGGCTTTGGAAGTGCAATGGAATTCAGACCATACAAAAAGGATAAAACTGAAGGAATGGTAGTTGGTGAAAATATACCAAATGGCGTAATTGATGAAGCTGATCTGCTTTTCTTTGCCAGCTATATGGGTGTTGATAAAACGGAAGCTTGGGAGCAGGTTTCAAAGGTGGATATTAATTTCAATGGTGTAATAGACGCATACGATTTAATGTATGTAGCATCACAATTGGGACAAAAACCACTTCAAGCAACAGGTAAACCGGTTGCCGGATTATTGGATATTAGACCTAGTAAGCAGGAGTTAAAAGCAGGAGAGGAATTTTTCGTAGAAATAATCGGGGCAGGATTAAAGGATATTAATGCATTCAACTTAGAACTAAAGCTAGACCCTAACAAATATGAATTAGTAAAAGATTGTAAGCCTGACGGGACTTGCGGTAAAAATATTGTTTCAGCTTCCAATGAAACTGCTAATATGTTGAATTATTCCTTACTTGCGGGGATTGGAAAGCCTGAACAACGAATTATGGCTGCATTTTCCAATAAGGGAACGCAAAATACATTAGAAGGTACGAAGACATTGGCCACGATTAAGTTAAAGGCTAAGAAAGATCTTCAATTTGATATGCCGATAACCAGGTCCTTACTGATTAATACAGCCTTTGACACTATTGATAAAATAGGAGAGGTTTTAAATCCTGGCCAAGAACCTGGAGAGGTGGAACAGCCACAAAAGCCAAAGGAATTACAATAATCGGATAAAGATATGTTAGTTACTGGTGAAGGGGAAAAGATGCAGGGTGGTGCAGCAGCTTTTGCCAAGCTGATTGACGGAATTGAAATGGAATCTCACTGAAAAAGACGGAATTTCTTTACCGTTACCTTTTGACTTTAACTTTACTAAACCACAAGAATTGGACAAATTTATCGTTTATAATCGCCCGCAATACACAAACGGTAAAATTAAAACACTAAGTGTCAAAGTATATACTGAATCTGGAAAAGAGTATGATTTAGGTACAAAAAGTGTTCAAGTTGACGATAAATCAATAACTTTCGATTTAGCGGAGGCTGCTATACCGATTGGAACTAAATTTACAAAGTTATCGATTAACTTTCAGGAATCGCACAGTGGTCCTCTTATGTTATCTGTTGCAGAGGTAGAAGTTTTTGCCAAGAATCCTGCTTAAGTAGAGAAATAAACATAAATATATCTTATTACCTTAGTTGTGTTAGGGTTGATCCGTTAACCCTGACACATAATTTCTGTTATGAGTGGAACAAAAGGGAACCGCAACAGATTGACATCCGAAAAAATTATCGATGAATTTGAGGCTGCAAATCCAAATGTCAAAGTGGATATTCAATGGATGATCAGTGAATTCATGTCGAAGGTTAGAATTGCAGCGTTAATTTGGGATGCACCGGACCTTATAGAGCAATCAGGAGCATTAATAAATAACAAGTTTGTAGAACCTTTAAATAAGGGGTATAGGTTGTCGAAATTTTTATCTGAAAATTTAATATATTTTAACTTGTTGGGTTGACCCTACAAGTTGATGTGGTACAATATAAATAATTGAAATAATCTAATTATTCAGACGGTCTAATTTCTATAAGTTTCTCGTACATTTAACTTATACCATCAACCCGATGTTAAAAAGGGGATGAAATGGATTTTTTAAAGAAAACTCGTCTTTCCATGTACTGGCGCAGAATAATGGTGTTGTTGGTGCGGGATTGTGAGTATTCAAAAGAATTTAAAGAGGAGTGTTCGGATATGTTTACGTTCAGTCAAGAAAAATTAGTACCATTAGGTGCACAAATCACAACGGCAGAAATAAAACAGCAGCCTGATCTATGGGCTGAAACCTTTGCATTGTATACGGATAGAAGCAGTGAGATTGAAAAGTTTTTACTAAAATTATCAATGAAACACGACCGAGTTCGGGTTATTTTTACTGGTGCCGGAACATCGGCCTATATCGGCGATCTTGTCACTCCATACCTAAAAGAAAAAGTGGATGAAAAACAGTGGGAATTGCTGAGTATTCCGACAACCACCTTGGTATCCAATCCATATCAATTCCTAAAAGCGGACTTTCCGACCTTACTCGTTTCATTTGCAAGAAGCGGCAACAGTCCGGAAAGTGTTGCTGCCGTCCAATTAACAGAGCAAATTGTGACCGATTTGTATCATCTAACAATTACCTGTAATAAGGATGGCCAATTGGCTAAGCGAGCAGCAGGGGATGAAAATAATTTATTGCTTTTAATGCCTGAAAGATCGAATGACCAAGGATTTGCGATGACGGGAAGTTATACTTGTATGGCACTATCGACTTTATTCATTTTTGATCCTAAGCCCCTGGAAGAAAAAAAGGCCATTTTAAAAATGATTCGGCAAATGGGTGAAAGTGTCATTCAAAGAGAAGACGTCATTCAAGCAATTATCGATCGTGATTTTGACCGCATCATTTACTTAGGCTCTGGTAGTTTAGAAGGTTTAACGAGAGAAGCACAATTAAAATTATTAGAACTGACAGCTGGAAAAATAGTCACTACCTTTGATTCAACGTTAGGCTTCCGGCATGGTCCTAAATCATTTGTGAATGAAAAGTCCGTGGTTTTTGTGTTTGTTTCCAACCATCCTTATACACGCCAATACGATTTAGATATGTTAAAAGAAATGCAACAGGACAATATTTCCAGCTATATATGTGCCATCGAGGTTGATGGAGAAAGCAATTATGATGGGAACATATTTAGTTTTGGCAGAGAGGCTCAATCTATACCAGATGCTTATCTGGCCTTGCCTTTTGTCATGGTTGGACAGACGGTTTCATTGCTGGCTTCGATAAAGGTTGGCAATACACCAGATACCCCGTCGCCTACAGGAACAGTGAACCGTGTCGTTAAAGGTGTAACCATCTATGAATACTAGTAATTTGGGTAGGGAGAGCAGCAAGTCGATGTTTATCTTTGCCGATCAGTTTTTTCTTGAGGGAGAGGTCGTAGGGCCTGGTTTTTTGGAAATTAAAGATGGGAAATTCGGTGTTTTTTCCGAAAATCGGCCTGATGAATCAGCAGAAATCATTGATTACGCGGGGGATTGGATTGCTCCTGGTTTAGTAGATACACATATTCATGGGTTTGGAAATCACGACATTATGGACAATGATTTTCAAGGATTGAATGAGATTTCAGAAGGGCTTCTTTCCTGCGGCGTTACCTCGTTTTTGCCGACAACATTAACCTCTTCAACAGAAGTGTTGAATCACGTCACTGAAATGATCGGTGCCAATTATACGAAAGTCAGGGGAGCAAAAATTAAAGGAATCTTCTTAGAAGGGCCGTTTTTTACCGAAAAGCATAAAGGGGCACAAAATACGAAATATTTTTGTGACCCATCCGTTGAAAAGTTGAAAGTTTGGCAAAGGTTATCCAATGATTTTATTAAAAAAATTGCGATTGCACCTGAAAGAAAGGGTGCAGCGGAATTTATTGAATATGCTGTCGGTGAAGAGATAGCTGTAGCGTTAGCTCATAGTGATGCAACTTATGAAGAAGCAAAACAAGCGGTTGAGAGAGGGGCTTCGATTTTTGTTCATACGTTCAATGGAATGAGCCCGCTCCACCATCGTGAGCCAGGGATGGCCGGAGCTGCAATGAATCTAAAAGATGTTTTTGCGGAAATCATTTGTGATGGACACCATGTTCACCCTGCTGCCGCCAATATTTTAATGAATGCACGCGGCAGAAATCAAACCGTTTTGGTCACCGATTGTATGATGGCTGGGGGAATGGCAGAAGGACCCTATCAGCTCGGCGAATTTGCTGTAGAGGTGAAAGCCGGTGCGGTCCGTCTTGAGGACGGCAGTTTAGCAGGCAGTGTTTTACAGCTGAAAGATGCAGTCAAAAATGTCGTTGATTGGGGGATTGCCACCCCAGAGGAAGCAATCTATATGGCTAGTACCGCACCTGCTAAAAGTATTGGGATGGATGAGGAATGTGGGAAAATTGCTAAGGGTTACGCCGCTGACTTTATTGTGTTGAACCCTGAACTGGAATTAATGGCGACGTACCTTGATGGTGCTTGTCGCTACCATTTACAGAAAGAGGGAGTGCGCAGATTTTAACTGACACGATGAATCCATCTCCAGGTACGCTTTAACTAGTAATGACGTGTCTACCTTTCCTTAAATTATTTGCTTTATGGTCTGCTTTTTGCATTATTCTATTCGATTTATTTGGGAATAGCTCTAGATAACCCATCACCATCTGGTATGGTAAACCGGGTTGTTAAAGGAGTTTAAATATATTTATCATATTTATAGGGGGTAATATCATGCCGAATATTTTGCTAACAAGAATTGACAATCGATTGGTTCATGGTCAAGTAGGAGTAACATGGGTTAATCATTTAGGAGCTAATTTAATTGTCGTCGCAAATGATGAGGTGTCTGAAGATGAGGTACAACAGGATTTAATGGAAATGGTTGTTCCGGAGTCAATTGGAATTCGCTTTTTCTCAATCCAGACGACCATTGATGTGATTCACAATGCAGCAGATGAACAATATATCTTTTTAGTTGTAAAAACACCACAAGATGTGTTGCGACTTGTAGAGGGCGGCGTACCAATTGAAAAAATAAATATTGGAAATATGCATTTTTCTCAAGGGAAAACACAAGTATTCTCCACCATTTCCGTGGATGAAGATGATAAAGCAGCCTTTAGGAAGCTGCGTGACTTGGGAGCGAAACTTGAGGTACGTCGTGTTCCGGATGAAAGACCAGATGATATTTATAAACATTTATAGAAAGAAGTGAGAATGAATGGATAATCACATGTTGCTTCAAGCCTTATTAGTTGCCATATGGGCTGGAATTGCAGGGATTGACCTTTTTAACGGGTTGTTCCACATTCACCGGCCAATCGTAACCGGTGTCATTATTGGCTTGATTTTTGGGGATGTAACAACAGGGGTTATGACAGGTGCTGCCATGGAATTAGTGTGGGCTGGGATGGTTCCGCTTGCTGGGGCACAGCCGCCAAACGTTGTTATTGGGGGAATAATTGGAACGTCGTTTGCGATTCTGACAGGACAAGAGCCAACAGTGGCAATCGGTATTGCTGTTCCGTTTGCGGTTGCGGTTCAGGCATGTATCACTCTCATGTTTACTGCTTTTTCTCCGGTTATGCATAAAGCTGACCAATATGCACAAGAGGCTAATACAAAGGGAATTGAACGGATTAATTATTTCGGGATTCTTACATTATTTATATTCTATTTTGTTATTGCTTTTTTACCAATTTATTTTGGCGCAGAAGCTGCTAAAGGGGTCGTAGAGGTATTACCAAAATGGCTTATTAGTGGCCTTGGTGTTGCCGGGGGAATGATGGCCGCAATTGGTTTTGCAATGCTATTGAAAATTATGTTAAAAAAACAATACGTTGCATTTTTAATCGTCGGATTTATTTTAGTCACATATATGAAGATGCCAGTCATTGCTGTTGCTCTAATTGGGATTGCCATCGCGTTATACGATTACTTCAAAACAAATTCTGGTGATGGATCAGTAAGGGGAGGTGCAAAACGTGGAATCTAAAAAAGTAGAAACGTTAATGAACCATACGAGCAGTCCGGAATATTATCAAGACGGTGCCACAGAACAGGTCTTAACTAAAAAAGATTTAAACAAGATGGTATGGCGATCTCTGTTACTTCAAGCGTCATTTAACTATGAAAGAATGCAGGCCGCAGGATGGTTATATTCGATTTTGCCAGGTTTGAAAAAGATTCACAATAATAAGCACGATTTAAGTGAATCGATGAAAAGTCATATGGAATTCTTTAACACGCATCCATTCCTTGTAAACATTATTATGGGGATTGTCCTTGCTATGGAGGAAAAGAAACAAAATCGAAACACGATTAGAGCCATTCGGGTAGCCATGATGGGACCGCTTGGGGGAATTGGTGATGCTCTTTTCTGGCTGACTTTGCTTCCCATTTGTGTTGGTATAGGTGCTTCACTTGGGCAAGATGGAAACCCTATGGGGGCAGTGATCTTCCTATTAATCTTTAACGCAGTTCATTTTGCTCTTAGATTTGGATTAATGCATTACGGTTATAGTGCTGGAACAAATGCTATCAGTTCTTTAAAGGAAAATACTAAAAAAGTAGCACATGCAGCATCTATTGTCGGGGTAACAGTTGTTGGCGCATTGATTGCCTCATTCGTAAAGTTAGAATCAAGTTTAGTGATCCATGCTGGTAAGGCAAAAATCGCCCTGCAAAAGGATTTACTCGATAAACTCATACCAAACCTATTGCCTTTAGCATACACTTTATTAATGTACTATCTATTAAAAAAGGGATTTTCTCCAGTTAAGCTAATTATCATTACCGTGATCATCGGTATTATTGGTAAAATTCCATTTCCTTTTGGAACCATTTTATAATATATAGCATGTTAGGAGGATTTTAATATGAATGGTTTGATTATTAGCGGTCATGGATCGTTTGCAACGGGTCTTCAATCTTCGGTAAAACTAATCGCTGGAGATCAACCCAATGTGGAATACGTGGATTTTCTTGAATGCGATTCAACATGCGATCTTGAAAAAAAGCTGCTTGAGGCTTTTTCAAGATTACAAGAATGTAAATCTATCTTAGTCTTATGTGATTTAGTTGGCGGTTCGCCGTTTAAAACGGCCGTTTCGCTTACGAATGGGAAGGAAGGTTTTGCTGTGGTTGGCGGAACAAATCTTGCGATGGTCCTCGAAACTGTTTTAATAAAGGATGGACTTCAAATCGATGGATTAAGAGATTTAGCGATCAATACTGGTAAAGAAGCGATTAAGGGTTTTCAAAAATCGGAGCGTCCAAGATTCAAAGAGTCTAGCATGTAATGAAAGCGATAAAGGATAGAGAAATCTATAAGTCTAATAATTGTGACTCCCAGGCCCTGATAAGGAATATGATAGAACGGAACTACAACTAAATATTGTAAGGATGGATAGGTTGTTGGATTTTTTGTCTGAAAATTAAAACATTTAATGTGGATGGATTTGGCTACATTAAATGTTTTACTGCTAATGGGTTAATCCTACAAGTTATGGTGACATAATAGAATTACTTAAAACAATCTAACAATTAGTCTCATAATCTAGTTTATATGAGTTTTTCTTTCAATTTAACTTGTACCAACAACCCAATGTTATAATCGTTTTTGAAGAAACACCCGTCTTCCTGATTATATCAATTTTTTAAAATCGATGAGCAGGTACAATAGAATAAATAGAGGTGCAGGAACATGAAAATGGCAATAGGTATTGATATTGGTGGGAAAAAGATTGGGGTGGTCAGTATTTTGAAATTCAAAGAGGCTGTCAAAAATACCATTGATTGGAGTATTGCGATCCCTAAGGAGTCCCTCCATATGACAAGTACAGCGTCCGTGAAAAGTATTGGCATCGATGGGGGATGCGATATGATTGCGAACGGTTATGATGCCGATTTTATCGCCTTAATACCGGATCTAGATTTAATTGCCACGTATCTTGATAGGGTTTTCCGGTTTCAAGTTAAAAACTTGATAGGGAAAGAGGGAGTGCGATGATTTTAGCTGTCACTATGAATCCATCTGTTGATATTTCCTATCCAATTCAAGATTTTAAGCTAGATGATGTTAATCGTGTGGAAAATATTCGTAAAACTGCTGGCGGAAAGGGCTTAAATGTAGCCCGAGTTGTCAAGCAGATGGGAGAAGACGTTTTGACCACAGGTGTAATTGGCGGGACTATTGGTGATTACATTATTCAGGAATTGACGAAAAGTGATATCAGGAATCATTTTTATAAAATCAATCAAGAATCAAGAAACTGTATCGCGATCCTCCATGATAGTAAGCAGACAGAAATCCTCGAATCCGGGCCAAGTTTATCCACGGAAGAAGGAACGGCCTTTTTAGAAAAATATCGAGAACTGCTGTCTGAAGTTTCTCTTGTTACTATTTCAGGTAGTTTGCCAAAAGGGCTTGAGTCTGAATTTTACCGTCAGATGGTCGAAATTGGCCGGGAGAAGGGAATTCCAGTGATTGTAGATACATCAGGGGAGCCGCTCCGACAAGTTTTGAACCATAATGTAAAACCTTTTGCGATCAAACCGAATATCTCAGAACTGTTCCAGCTTTTTGGCATGGAAGTGGAGGAGAGCACAAGCAGCTTGAAGCAACTATTAAATAATAAGTTATTTCATGGGATAGAATGGATTGTCGTTTCGATGGGAGCGGCAGGTGCTTTTCTCAAGCATGGTGGAGATTATTACCGGGTTACTATTCCTGCTATAGAGGTCATAAACGCTGTTGGCTCGGGTGATGCGACTGTCGCAGGGTTAGCGGTTGCCCTAAAACGAAAGCAAGCCGTTTCGGACATCCTGAAAACTGCGATGACGACGGGCATGCTCAATACGATGGAAGAGGTAACGGGTTATATTGATCCGGAGAAGTTCGGTCAATTTTTTGAAATGGTAGAGGTTATTAAAATAGATTAATAGAGGTGATTGTTGATGTTAAAATTAACGAATAATAAATTAGCGGCTCTCAAGCGTTTGTCGGATGAAAATGGAATTATCGGGGCTTTGGCAATTGATCAACGCGGTTCATTAAAGAAAATGATTGTAGCTGGAAGTGAGAATAATGTCGGGGATGAGGGCATCATTCGCTTCAAAGAATTGGTTTCTGAAGAGTTAACACCATATGCAACTTCGATTCTATTGGATCCGGAATATGGTTTGCCGGCTGCGGAGGTCCGTCATTCGGACGCTGGGTTATTGGTGGCGTATGAAAAAACAGGTTATGATGCAACAACTGAGGGCCGATTGCCTGATTTATTGCCAGAGTGGTCCGTTAGACGCCTGAAGGAAGCTGGAGCAGATGCAGTTAAATTTTTACTGTACTATGATGTAGATGAAGATGAAAAAATTAATGACTATAAGCACGTTTATATGGAACGAGTTGGATCTGAGTGTGCGGTAGAGGACATTCCGTTCTTCCTTGAAATAGTGACTTATGATGCCAAAAATGATGATGTGAAAAGCATGGAGTATGCCAAATTGAAGCCTCATAAAGTTATCGAGGCCATGAGGGAATTCTCTAAACCGCAATACAAGGTGGACGTTTTAAAGGTAGAAGTTCCAGTAGATATGAAGTTTGTAGAGGGTTACGCAGAAGGCGAGACAGCCTATAGCAAGGAAAAAGCGGCTGCGTATTTCAAAGAGCAAAGTGAGGCAACAGATCTGCCGTTTATTTTCTTAAGCGCCGGCGTAAGTGCAGAATTGTTTCAAGAAACCTTGACGTTTGCGAAAAAATCCGGCTCAACTTTCAACGGTGTCCTCTGCGGCCGGGCAACATGGAAAAATGGTGTCGCTCAATTTGCCGAAAATGGTGAACAAGCCGGACGTGCTTGGTTACAAGAAAACGGCAAAAAAAATATCGAAAGACTAAATATTGTCTTGAAAGAGACAGCATGCCCGTGGTTTGTAAAAATATCAGGATAAGGAAGCGAGGTAAGAAAGTGTGGGGAAGGTTTTCGCGCTTCCTTATTTTTTGATTTATTTTTAAAAGTCGTTTTGATTGGAACTCGGAAAACGGTCCGATTAAGAAGGGTGTCCATATTCTGCAAACGTAGAAGGTATTAATAACGATTTTGATAAGCTATCAGTATTATAGTTTGGTAGAAGCTATTTCGTTATAGAACCTGGTTGTTAGTTTGACGCAATAAGTGATGATGGTATAATTTAGGTTATTAAAAGAACGATAGTATAGTTTGGAGGCAGGTTTAGTAAAATGAAACCATTGCAACATGAAAGTTTAATCCCGCTTTATCATCAATTAATGGAAAGATTAAAGGATTCAATTGAAAAAGGTCATTGGGCACTTGGTGATAAAATTCCTTCAGAAAATCAGTTAATGGATCAATTTGGTGTGAGTCGCAACACGGCAAAAAAAGCAATTGAGGAGCTTGTACAGGAAGGAATTCTATACCGAATTCAAGGAAAAGGTACCTTCGTAGCAAAACCAAAATTGCAGCAGTCATTGATGGGATTTTATAGTTTTAGTAAAGTATTGAAAGAAAAAGGCTTGAATCCTAAGGATATCATTCTAAAAATAGAAGAAGTCAAACCAAATGCCAAAATCAAAGAAGCACTACAGCTGAGTGATGATGTGAATGTCATTGAAATGAAACGCCTTCGCTGTGCTGAAGATGAACCGTTTATTTTGGAATCATCTTTTATTCCGAAACGTGTTGTTACAGATATAGAGCAGTTAAAAAGGGTAGGTGAAATTTCTTTATATGATCTATTTTCACAACATTTTAATACCGTAGTAACAAGAGCAAACGAGGCATTTGAACCCGTTCTCATCCGTTCCGAAGAAAGTGAATATCTGCAAACGGAGGAAGGTCGACCCGCACTTCTGCTTGAACGAACTGCCTACGATACCAATGGTGTGCCTGTTGAATTTTGTATATCCATTGTACGGGGCGATCGCTGCCGCTTTTACACTGAATTAACCTAATCTTTGAATCACTCATAATATTTGTTTATGGGTGATTCAATTGATCTTTTTTTACAATACTCCATTATCCATTCTAAAATTTTACTTTAGTTACAATTCAGGTGGCGTATCAGAATATAATCCGGTGGAAATGGACATAGTTGAGGCCATAACTTACTCGGAACAGGTTTACTGGCAGCAGCTATGGTACTTCGTTATTATGGTTGCCCAGGAGGAGAAATTGCTTCTAGATGAACAAGCTAAGCTAGCACATGCAGAACAAGAGGGCATGGAAAAAGGAATTGAGCAAGGTAAGATGCAAATGATTCGAGGGATGCATGAAATTGGTGTACCGCTTGAAACTATTGCAAAAGCAAGTAAGTTAAGTCTGAAGGAAATAGAGCGTATCTTGAAGTTAAAGTAAATATATGGACCTACAGTACTCATGAATAAAAGAAGGTAGATGCTCATTATCATGGTACGTTTAATAGAAAAGCATTGCTGAAGATTTTAGCAGTGCTTTTTCTCAATCAACTTTTTGATATTTTTCATTCTGCTCACAATTATATAGAAAAATTGAAAGAAGAACGTGAATAGTCCGAAACAAATATGTTTCGGACTAGGGGTTCAATATTTTATCCATTTTATTCAACGTTTTTTAAAGATTAAGAGGCTGAATTTTCTGATTTTTGAAGTGAGAAAAATGTATTACGTTAATCAATAGATACGCCACTAGAGACAATCGGTTTTGTTGGTGCTGGCGTATCTCCACCATTAAACGAAGAATGTTGTGATACATTTAAACTGATCATGCTACATGCTAATGCACTTACTACTACCATACTTAATAACACTTTTTTTATTTTTTTCATTACTTTAACGCTCCTTTTCTCAAATGTTTCTTATCAGCATTATTGCTAATATAGAAATATTTGCTCGCTTTAACATGATTATTTGCCTCGTAAAATTGGAGTGCTAAAATCTCTGCATATTCTTTTATACAATCCCACATGTCCTCTTTTTCAAAATAAGAAATTGCATCAGTAACTACTTTTTCTAATTTAATGCTAGGTAGTTCTGTGATAAGTTCATTTAAAACTGCGAAACGATGCTTATATTCCTCATTTCCTGATTCATTTGTATACTTTATTCCTTGCTCGATATATGCTTTTGCTGTTTCAACGCCTTCTAATTTATAATATGCTCTTGCTAAGACAAATAATGCTTTAAAATGGTTCGGTATGGTATTTATAATCTCAGAACTCTGTCTAATCGCCAATGGATATAAATTTTGAATATTATATAACCAGCCTAAATTGGATCGTACTCGCAATAATAATTGTTCTTCATCATACTTCTTAAAAACATCAATAACCGTATTGAGACATTCTTCCGCTCTTTCAAATTCTCTTAGATCTATACAAGCCAGTCCATATACATTGTCGCATAAAGCAATATTAATTTCATAGCCTACATGATTCCGATATATTTCTTTGGCTTTTACTCCATGTTGAATCGCTTCAAATGGTTGATAAGATTGATAACAGTAAGTTGAAAATCTATACTCAAACTCGGCTTTTTCTACTTCATCAGGTATATCAATTAAAAGCCCTTCCGCCTTTTCATAGTGTGTTTTTGCTTCAGTATAATTTGCTAAAATTGTAGAGTGGATTGCCTTAAAGAAATAATAATAGTAAGCTAAAAATGAAAATTCCTCTTTGATATTAGGGAGTTTTTCTATTTGATTAAAAGAATCTTTTGTAATACTCATTCCATCTACCAAGACTTTATATCTAAAATTCAGTAGGGAATAATAGAATGATACATATTGGTCTGTTTCTATTTCCTTTAAACGTTCTTTTACTTGTAGATATGTCTGTTTTGCTTCTTTTACATGATATAAACGAATTTCTTCATACCATTCATGTAATAATTCCATCAATTGCTTATTACTTTTTTCTTGAACAGTCATAATATCCCCCATTTCTCTGTAAAGGCTTATTCTGATAATAACAGGAATTAGATAAATTAAATTTAACTACGATTTTTTTCACCAATATACAGAATATTCTGAATTATAATAATGTCCATGCTTTTAAAATTTGAAAAGTATAGTTAAGACAGTACAAGTTTCGTTAATGTTTTTTTTGATTTATTAACCGTTTTCTATTGAATACTTCTTATAAGAGGTGGCGTAGCACTATAGTAGAAAAAGAGAGAGCTTATACTGTTATGGTATTGAGAAATATATAGGGCTTATTAAGCTTCAAGGGATTCCTCGAAAATAAATAGAAGTATATCCATATCTATTTACATTGAAGAGGGAGCGTTAGTTTATGATAAGTTTTGGGATTAATTTACGTAATATTATTATTTATACACAAGAGAGTAGGAATCTTAATAATATACGGATTTTAGGTAAGTTGGGTATAAGATTATTTGATATATATGGAGAACCATTACCTGTATCAGATGTTAATCGAGAATTAGTAACGGCATTAAAACGCCAAGACATAAATACGCAAAGATATATATTAAGTCATTTACAAGGTTAGAAAAACCGATATTATGCTGCGTTTTTTCATACTTATGTTTTATCCGATAAACCAAGAAGCTATCATCGAAGGTTTGTGAAATTTTATTTTCTTAAATCGAGTGAATTGCGTAGCAATATTTTAAAATTATTTAATTCGGTACTATAGTTTGTATCACCATGAAATGTATAAACCTCGTCTATGTCAATAAAAACAGAATAAAGAATGTGTAATGAAGTACCCATCCAATTATTATGTGTATCACAATTGGATGGGTACTTTTTTACTTATTCCAAAATAGGGACAAAGCTAAATGCAACGGATCGTTATCAAAACGCGAGTGTACAAATGTAACAAATGAAATTTCTATTCATAAGTGTGGTTCTTCTATTTAATCAAGTATGATTTAATACTTTCTTAGTTTTGGTTAAGGAAATTTATATACTTAAAGTAAAGGGGGGAATTTTTAATGAAGGGGGAGGAGAATTTGAAAATTTTCAACTCAGTTGCTCCTACACAAACAAAAAATGAAGATTTACCATTTGATATTTCCTGGATGACCGATTGGATTGTAGACTGGTTTGGTTCTTTGTTTAATGGAGGCAGTGATGTAATAAAAGATGGGGGAGATAAAATAGATGGTGCAGTCCATGCGAGTGTGCCTGCATTTTTTGATATTATTTTCCTTATTCTTTCTGTAGTAATTTTAATATCATTATTAGTTTTTGGAGCTTCTTTATGGTTTAAACATATAAAGTGGAAAAAAAGATCTATATATTTTGGAGTAGGCTCATTTATCCTCATATTATTAATAAGGATTCTACCAGTGTTAATGTTAACAACACGTTCTTTTGATTTTCAAACCTTTATGAGTAATATGGTGGGCTTAATTACTTCCATAATTTTAGGAACAGCTGTATTAATGTTTTTAATATCTCTAGCATTAGGTATGCTTTATAAGAAATTTGAACATCCCAAATATGGAAAATGGAGTTCAAGTTTGAGATATAGTTCAATTTTTATATTTGTAATGACATTGATAGTACCGGCCTTACTGCGTCATTTATAATCTTGTTTTATATAAGGAGAAGGAGGAATAGTGCAGGTAATTTCTATAATGCTTCTGTGTAATTATGCTAGTGCTCGTTCTCCTCTAGATTTCTGAGTTAAGTTTAATACATTAAAAAGAATTTTGTTGTACGAAGTTTTGGCAAAGGGGGAGGGTACTAGTGACTACGTTTATTGTAATGGTAAGTATTTTCTTAATTCTATTCGTAATTGGTCCCAAAGCGACTAAGAGAAAAGAAGAAAGAGATAGAATAGAAAAAGAACATAAGGAGAAAATAGAGTCTTTGGAGGAAGTAAAGATTGATTTTGATATTAATGGAACCAAAGTAAGATTACATAAGAAGCCTAAGTTAAAGAAAAGTATATATATAATAAAGAGTGATAGATAACTCCTTAATAGTAACTGTCTGCTAGAAATGAAGATACGGCGCTGTAATGGAGGAAAGATCACATAAAATGATTAATCTTTTTTATAAAAAATTACGGATTCTAAAATGAAAACCCACACATTTTGATTAAAATTTTTCAAAGAGTGTTTATTTCTTCTATTTTATAAAATTAATATTTGTAGCAATCTAATATATATTGAAAGCGCATAGGTCATTCTTTCAAATCCATCAAAATAGCTTAATTATTAAAACAACTAGCATTTAACCACAAAATATGAGTTTATAGTTCATAAATAGATACTAAATACAAAATAAAGAAGAATCCATAATTCGCTGGATTCTTCTTTATTTATTTTTACTTGCTAATCCATTTGGAGATAATAGGATAATGGAAATTTTTTCCTTGTAATACATATGAAATTCCCTTAAGAGGCCCGAAAACTAATAAAATAATTAGGATTATATATAATGGGGCTGCCCATAATATCATTGACATATTACTTGCATTCATATCGGAATGGAACATAGAAAACATTAAAATTCTCATTACAAAAGTATTCCAAATCATTACAATAATCCATGTGAATAGCTGATAAACAGCTGTTTCAATTGCAATTATACGAAGTTCTTTTGATTTGAATATGAAATAAAAAATTAAGGGTATATAAAAAATTGTAATGCTAAAAAAAGTGAGAATGATGAAAGATAATAAAGTAATAGTATGCATCATTAATTTTAGTTTTTTTTCATGAGATAAGTTCACTTAAACTCCTCCTATATGTAAATTTGGTTCTCTTAAAGTTAACGATAATTCATTATAACACGCAACTAATGTAACAAAAAATATTGTTTTTGTTGTGTTTTGTTACATTTTGCATTTGAAAATATGAAATATCCTAACCGTTGAATTTGCTGTAACAAAATACGGTATCAAAAATAATCCAGTACCCCCTGACTTTTCTACAAATGGGAGAGCAGCGAGCTATAAAAAAAGAGACACCAAAGGGCGTCCCTACATACTTACATTTCCACTTTAATTATTAAAATACCCTTTTAACATGCTTTTTGAGAAACGATTTGGATACAAAGCAACAAGCATTTCGTAAGGGCTTCCTTTCCAATAGCGTTTTAAGGGTGTCCATAATTTTTGTTTTATCAGCCATCTTTGATTAAAGACTTTTAATAGCTGTTTCTCGTTTAGTTTTTCTTTCTCTTCAATGGTCCACCTTAATGCTTCTAATGCTTTACTTCTAGACCAAAATCCAACAGGCGTAACTTTAAATTCCCATTCTTTAAAGCGTCCTTGATATAAGTCGTTAATCATTTTAAATGGACTATTCCCCCACATTAATTGACATGCAGACGCTAATCTGTGAGTTTTTAGCCACTTTATATTGTATACAATCAGTAATTGTTCGGGAGTTAATTTTTCTTTTTCTTCAATAGTCCATTTCAATGCTTCTAATGCTTTTTCTTTTGTCCAGAAGTTATTGGGCGTCATAAGAAATTCCCATTCTTTAAAACGACTTGGGTACAGATTGTTAATCATTGCAAAAGGACTGCTATTCCAATACATCGCCAGAGGGGCACCGAGTTTCTTGCGTTCTAACCATCTTTTACCGTATACCCGTAAGAGTTTTTCTTTTGATAACTTTTCTTTTTCTTCAATCAGCCATTTCAAAATAGCTAATGCCTTTTCTTTCGTCCAAAAATTTAAAGGAGTCATACCAAACTCCCATTCTTTAAACTCACTTGGATATAAATCATTTATCGCTTTAAAAGGACTACTTTCGTATCTATGTTTGAGTAATCCTCGTAGTTTATATTTTACAAGCAATTGAGTGTTCCATTTTTTTTTGATGTCTTCCTTATTCCATTTTAAAATACTGTGTAATAAATATGTGATTACTCTGCGGGCCTGTTTATTATCCATATCTTCTTTCCAAGTATTCGGAGGGAATCGTTTCCTTTTTCCATCCAATATTTCTTGATAAATTTCTTCTATCGCAGCGACTTTCATTGACAATATATAAATCCTCCTATATTTATATTTATGCAGTATTAACGTTTTAATTAATATATCTATATTATATAATTTACATGGAATTATCATTAAAAACAATACGTGATTTTGTTTTTTCTAAAGAATCTAATTATTAAACAAATAAATATTTATTTAAATTTTCTAATTTTTGGTATATACTTAATCAGAATCACTATATCTGTATATTAGGAGTGTATTTGTATGGAGAAGCTTAACAAAAGCGATATCATTCGCACCGTTCCGCAAAATGGTTTCTTTGGACATCCCAAAGGACTATTTACTTTATTCTTTACAGAATTTTGGGAGCGATTTTCTTACTATGGAATGAGAGCAATATTACTTTACTATATGTATTATTCCATTTCAAAAGGTGGTCTAGGGATGGATCATGCTACAGCTGCATCCATTATGGCTATCTATGGTTCGTTAGTTTACATGTCTGGAATTATTGGTGGGTGGATTGCAGATCGCCTATTAGGTTCAAGTAGAACAATATTTTGGGGTGGCGTTTTAATTATGATTGGTCATCTCATATTAGCTCTACCAGGAACGGTTAGTACGTTATTTATCTCAATGGTATTTTTAGTACTTGGAACAGGGTTATTAAAACCGAATGTATCTAGTATTGTTGGTGATTTATATAGTGAATCAGATACTCGTCGTGATTCAGGTTTCAGTATTTTCTATATGGGTATTAATTTAGGAGCACTATTATCTCCGTTTGTGATTGGAACACTTGGTCAAAAGTATAACTTTCACCTAGGATTTGGTGTGGCTGCAATTGGTATGTTATTTGGATTAATTATGTATGTTCTTACGAAAAAGAAAAATCTAGGATTGGCAGGAACGCAAGTACCGAATCCTTTAACGGATAAGGAAAGAAAAAAAGTCATTACACAGTTTAGTATTGGCATTATCGCGATTGTACTAGTTTGTGTGTTAACAATCCCAACAGGTATTTTAACGATTAATCGATTTACTTTACTTGTAAGCATCTTAGGTATCCTGATTCCAACAGGTTACTTTATCTTTATGTACCGTAGTCCAAAAACGACAAATGTTGAAAAGTCTCGCTTAATTGCGTACATACCACTATTTATCGCTGCTACGATGTTTTGGGCGATTCAAGAGCAGGGAGCAATCATCTTAGCTACTTATGCTGATCAACGTACGCAGTTAAATTTGGCAGGATTTGAGCTTCAATCTTCATGGTTCCAATCCTTAAATCCTATTTATATCGTATTGCTAGCACCAGTATTTGCTTGGCTATGGGTAAAGCTTAATTCACGTCAACCAAGTACAGCGAATAAATTTGCGATCGGTTTATTATTTGCTGGTTTATCATTTTTAGTAATGATTATCCCTGCATATATCCATGGTACAGAATCCCTGGTAAGCCCTATGTGGTTAGTCATTAGCTTCCTTTTAGTCGTAATCGGAGAACTGTGTTTATCACCTGTGGGTTTATCCATTACAACAAAACTAGCACCAGCTGCTTTCTCTGCTCAAACAATGAGTCTATGGTTCTTAACGAGTGCATCTGCACAAGCTATCAATGCGCAGCTCGTTCGATTATATAATCCTGAAACAGAGATTATTTATTTTGGCGCAATTGGCGGTTTATCAATTGTTTTAAGTGTTATTTTATATTTTATGGCTCCAAAGATTCAGATACTCATGAAAGGGATCAAATAGAAGAGCTGTGCCAAAAACTTGTCACCATACAGGTTTTTGTGCACAGTTTTTTTAGTACTTTATTTTATTGGTAACAGGGTGTAGTAGCAAAGATGACACTGGAATTCCCATTACCCCATACCGAAAAAAAAGGGTATAGGTATACTTTCCTGTTTAAAATATTGTTCGTATAGGATGCGAATAAGCTTCCTATACGAACAACATTACATATTAATAATTTAGAGGGTTTTAAAAAGAAAGAGTTGGTTTTTAAATGTATAATGATTCAATATATTTTCCTTATATAAATTATGATCAATGCTTCGATCGTCAATTCTCTGGTCCTCAGATTCCAGGTATACCTGGAATGCCAGGTTTTCCGGGCGTACCAAGTTTTCCAGGACAGCAAAGCTCACAAGCTCCAACATCTCCCCCCCATCATTTATTCCTCAACAATCAACAGCTTCACCATTTGCTGTTGATCCAGGAGCAATTTCATTATGTTTATTTCGAAATACTTATATATGGCTTAGTAATGGTGAACAATTTTGGTATTTCCCAATTTTTGTAGGACCAAGGTCTGTTGCTGGTTTTAGATGGAACGGTAGGTTTTGGGTTATTTTTGGAATTGATACGAGAAGGATTATTTCATTTACATGTTTTTAAAAATTATAGAGTAACGATAGAGGTTTAATTATATAAACAAAAGAGGTATTTGAATGAAAAAATTTCAATCATTTGATGGTACAATAACTATGATTAACGATTTTGTAACAGGGTCAAACGAAGATATAGGATGTAATAAATTAATGTCCGTAGATAATGGTTATGGGAATCTAATAAATTTTGTAGTGAAACCAAATACGTATTTTATCGACTATGCAACGGTAGTAGTAGGAGATAAAGTAACTGGGTTTTACGATGCCAACGCTCCTGCTCCTCTTATTTTCCCACCACAATTTCAAGCAATTGTTATGGCAAAATATACACCGCATCAAAATGTAAAAGTAGACTATTTTAATGAACAGTTGGAGAGTAGTGATGGAAAATTAAAATTAAATATTTCTCCTTCTACTCAAATTTTATTAACAAATGGTCAATTCTTTACAGGTAATCTTGTAAATCGAAATTTAATAGCTATTTATAGTTTTATAACAATGAGTATACCAGCTCAAACTACACCATATAAAATCATTGTTTTGTGTCAAAAGTGATTTCTATTCTAAAGGGTCTCTCGGTTTATCAAACTACAATCCATTGTAGAATCAAAAATTTTAGCCATCTTATTGACCAGGTTCATAGGCACGTCAAGAGACGTTTTACCAAATCTGCAGGATTTCAAAATCTTCGTCATGCTTCACGTACGATAAAAGGTATCTAGACCATTCATGCCCTATATAAACAAAGGCGAAGTCTTCAAAGAGACTCCGCCTTTTCAACGTACAATAGTATTCCTTTCTAAATATGAAGATATAAGTACCATAAATACATCTATATCATGAAGATACAGGAACCTAATATGTAATATTGCATATTAATAAATTTATATGAGTATATATAACATGAAAATCACTATAACGAACATGCAGGTATCCTTTTTTATTTGTTATTTTTATCCGTAAAGTAGACCACATATCAGCTTCAGATACTTGTTTTATGATACAAGTAATCAAACAAAAGGAGGGCCATACAACATAATTACACCATTATTAACAGGGCACTCTTTTAAGTATAGGAGATTATTAGCAGGTGGAGAAAATGTTGAAGATGTACAGACAGATAAACATTTTCCATATGAAAAAAATGAATTGCAGCAAACTCTAGAAAAGTACGATTCGAAGGAGTTTGGGTTATAAAAAAAATAGATAAATTGGCAAGAGAAAAGCACTTTGTGTATATCACAGGTGTTTTTTATTTTCATTTTGATATAGGGATTGAATTAAATTCCCATGTTTTTTGCAGCCATTCAATAATGAATATGTACATGTTCATTATTGAAATTAGTAATAATAAAATGTATTATTGAAAAGCACTATTTATAATTCAAGTAATCAAGGCTATGTATCCATAATAATTTGAACATTCAGAAATTATAATATTATCATAAAAATGAGGTGAGGTTAATAGAAACAGTACATATTAAATGGTATGGATTGTATAGTTTAAATGATTTTTATAATAGAGAAGAAGCTTTTAAGAAGGGAATATTTGCAATCTCTAGAGTATATGCTAAGAATGAAACATTGATCTATATAGGAAAAACCAAAAGAAGCTTTATACAAAAGATAAGGGAACTTAATAAAGATTGGATTTTTGATGAAAGCGAATTAAAGATTACATTAGGAATAATAGAGTCTCCTAGTGGTGAAAGTTACTCTGAAAAAAAGGTAAAAGAGATAAAATCCCTTTTGATTTTACGACATACCCCAGTAGAAAACAACACATCTTTATTGTACCATAGAGGGCAGTTTAATTTGAAAATTATAAATAAGGGAAGAAGGGGCTTAATTGTTAAAAAGATTTCTACAGGAGATCTAATGTGGACGTAATTGGAATCACCTTTGAATAAAATTGAAGGTTTCTTACGAACAGATGCTTATCAATTTTTAATGTATTAAAATATTTTTGAATAACATATGTCAGATGCTTGAAACAACACAAATTTTATTATGATATGAAATCTTGTATGGGAATTGTAATTCATTTCCATTGTTTAATGAAAATATTAAGAATTATAAGAATAATACATAAAGATTAGAGGAGAAAATAAACTCGGAGGTTTAAAAAATGGGACAAGGAAGCAGGTTTCAAGAAAAACAACAAAATCGTCGTAAAAAGGTGATTTTTAATATTGCATTTACTTTGGTATTAGTGACAGTTGGTATAGTGACATACCAGTTGTTTTCCCCTACTGATACATCAAAGAAAGCAATTGCTCAAGAAAAGAAAGCAACAAAGATAGAAGAGAAGAAACATAAAGAGAAAGAAGCAGCGCAGTTAGAAGAGAAGAAACGTGAAGTGAAAGAAGCAGCGCAGTTAGAAAAGAAGGAACGTGAGGAGAGAGAAGCAGCACTGTTAGAAGAGAAGAAACGTGAAGAGAGAGAAGCAGCACTGTTAGAAGAGAAACAAAAAGCAGAAAAATCGGTAAAAACGAGCGGAAATGAAAATAAAGAGGGAGAAAAAACGGCATCTCAAGAAAAGGGTTCTCAAACTAATCCTTCTTGGAAGCCAATTGGTACAGAGCAAGGAGCAAAACCTGCAATGCAATTTAAAGAAGGAACAGTAGATTGGAATGAGATGAAAAAAGCAATTTCTTATGCTGTTGATGTTCCAGAGGGTCAATTGATTTTTGATTTTATTGGAAATAATGGTGAAAATAAAGCCTACGGTAATGTACGAGATAAGCAAAGTAATAAAAAATATAAGGTTGATATTGATTGGGTAGAGAATCAGGGCTGGAAACCAGTATCTGTTCAAGTGGTAAAATAAATAAGCAAAATGTAAATGCTATCCTCTCTTGTTGTGAGCGACTAAGCTATTAAGTGATGATATAGAAGTTCATATAGTAGAGATTCCAAAGTTGATGCAGCAATGGGGCGAAGAGAAAGTCAATCCGGGGGAAGATTCGTTTGTTCGTTGGTTATTATTATTACCTGCGAATGAAGATGAACATCTCACACAAACATTGGAGGATATTGCCATGAACCGAGATCCGATTTTACAAAAAGCAATGAATAAATGGGAACGTATGAGTCAAGATTCTTCTTTCCGTCAAGCATATGAAGCAAGAGAAAAGGCCTTAATGGATGAGGCAGCAAAATTTGCTCATGCAGAACAACAAGGAATTAAAAAGGGAATTGAACAAGGGGTTGAGCAAGGAAAGATGCAACTCATTCGAGGTATGCATAAAAATGGTGTGTCTGTAGAAGACATTGCAAAGCTTACAGGATTACCAGAAATAGAAATACAGCGATTTTTGCAGAGCTAGTTCTTAGAGAAAGCATTTTATCTAATAAAATGCTTTCTCTAACTCTGCCTGAAAAGAAGATGAGATGTCTCAATCTTCTTTTTCTATTTTTAGGGGATACGGAAACAGCACTATCAAGCTAATGAAAACGAAATAATCCAAGACCGAAAAAAATGGGAGTATCTCATTTTTTTCGGTTTCTGACAGAAGACTCCTTCCTCAAAAATATAAAGGTGTGAAACACTAATTTTAGGTGGGAGATGAATATCAGTAGGCTTAAGCCTACGTTTTTTTTTATACTGTAGATATCCTATAAAAAGGTGAGGTGCACCCTATGTTAGTAAGTAAGGCATATAAATTTCATATCTACCTAAATAAGAAACAAGAAATATTAATTGCTAAAACCATTGGTTGCAATCGCTTTGTATTCAAAACATGAAATTAATTAGCTAAATTCTTCTCTAAATAAAAGACCACTGATTTTTTAAACCGGTGGTCTTAAGTTTATATACTATTCATTTGTATAAGTTTCATATTTTTCTAGTGTCTTTAAATGATTTTTGTAATAGAAGCTTCTTATCTTTCTTATTCAAATGTTCCCTTCACTATCGGAACTTTATTTTCTACCATAAACTTGCCTTTTGCAATGACGCTGTGAATGTCCAACGTTTCTTTTCCCAACAATACGATGTCAGCATCCTTCCCGGTTTGGATACAGCCCTTACTTGAAAGTTTAAGCAATTGTGCGGGATTCGTGGTAATGACTTCTAGTGCCGTTTCTAACGGAATACCTTCCACTAAAACAGATTCTCGTACTTCGTGAAATAGCGAAGATACTTTTCCGACTTGAAGGCCTGCATACTCCCCATTGTTGTCAAAGAAGGGGAGGCTGGCCTGTCCATCTGAGGAGAAGGTGATGTGTCCGACTGGGACCCCATCTTCAAGCATTATACGTAATGCCTCACTGCATTTCACTTCCCCGTCCTCCAAAAATTGAGGAGTAGTACTTGTGGTAAAGTCTACGTAACCGCCTCGCTTTGCGTAATCAATACCCGCCCTGAATAATTCTTCGTTTCGGTTTATATGTGTTGGATGGAAGTGCCGAATCGGAATGTTGGTTTTATCTGCAATTTCATGTAACAATGAAAGTTTTCCTTCTCCGTCCCCTACATGAACTTCTATTATGCCAGCTTTTCCTGACAGAAGACCGCCATTGCGTGCGGCAGTGGCGACTTTAACTATTTCCTCAAATGTAGGTTCTGATGATCTATGGTCGGAGATAGCAATCTCTCCAACACCGATAATTTTGTCAATTAAAATAATATCATCTTCGATTTTTCCCGTCAGCGTTTTTACTGGCACTTGATAGGAGCCTGTATGAATGAAACAAGAAACTCCCTCTTCTTCAAGTGCCCGCGCCTTGGCAAGCAGACTTTCCATTTTACGTGTTGTCCCGTCAGTACCGAGTAAACCGACTAGTGTTGTAATACCTGCAGTTGTAATCTCAGTAAGCATCAGCTCAGGTGTGCGGGTTTTGAATCCGCCTTCTCCGCCTCCACCAATTATATGAACGTGTGAATCGATAAATCCTGGAACAACCAAAAGATTCGCCGCATCAATGACTAGAATAGGAGCAAAGTTGTTAGGAATTGCGATTGTATCATCTATGAATGCGATTTTATCATCTGCAATTAATATGTCTTTCCGTCCTAGGTAGTTGGGTGCGTATACTTCTCCATTTTTTATTAAGGTAATCAATTCTTTTCTCCTCCTGTCAATACTTTTCGTTTTATATCAGAATGGACCATATCCTATGAAGTGAGCTATGATAACAGCTACTAATCCGATGAGATAGTGAATGAATACAAGTGGCAGAATCCACTTTGCCCACTTTGTCCAAGAAATTCCTGCAATCGCCAAGCCTGCCATTAAGGTCGTAGCGGTCGGAAAAATCATATTTCCGATTCCGTCAGCAAAAGAAAACGATAACACTGCAGTTTGGCGTGTAATACCCAATAAGTCTGCAAGTGGCACCATAATCGGCATTGTCAGCATCGCATGACCAGTGCCAGATGCTAGAACAAAATGAATAAGAGCTTGGAAATTGTACATGCCAACAACGCTTAAATAGTCCGGAATATGCTTGATTGATACAGATAATTGATGCAGCATAGGGTCAACGATATGCCCCTCATTCAATACAACAAGAATGGCGCGCGATACACCGATAATCAAAGCACCACCGAGCAAGGATGCAGAGCCGTTGATAAAGGAGTTAACAATCTGATCTGCAGATAGTTTTCCGATGATCCCAATCGTTATTGTCAATAAAAGGAATAAAGATGAAATTTCTGTAATGTACCATTGGAATTTGATTACACCAAACGCCAAAACGATATAATTAATTACAAAAGCTCCTAAGATGAACTTATGTCTTGTTGTTAACTTTCCACTTGATTGCAGTAGTTTTTCCGCGTCTTCTTTTGTATACTTTCCGTAGATTCCTATAGAAGGATTTTTCTTTACCTTCATTGCGTAACGATAGATATAAAGAACTGAAACAAGGTAGATGATAACAAATAAAATAAGACGAAACACTATGCCTGAGAACATCGGTAATTCTGCGATTCCTTGTGCAAGCCCTACTGTGAAAGGATTCATGATGGCAGTTGTAAACCCTGACAATGCTCCTACTATGACGATAGCAGTTCCTGTAATTGCATCAAATCCCAGAGCCAACGCCAGTGGAATGATAAGAGGAAGATAAGCTAGTGTTTCTTCCGCCATCCCCATTAAAGAGCCACCTACAGCGAAGAACAGCGTCACGACAGGAATCAATAGTTTTTCACGCGTCGCCAACTTCCTAGCCATTGTAGCGATAAGCACATCAACCGTACCAGTTGCTCTTAAGACACCAAAAAATCCTCCGATAATCAATAAGAAAAATATAATATTGCCGGCTTCTACCATTCCTGTATGAACAGCTTTTATCATATCGAAAAATCCGACCGGAGCAGATTCTATTGATTTAAAAGAATTTGGGTCTACAGTAGTCCGGTTATTCACTTCAATCCGTGCATATTCTCCGGTCGGTAAAAAATAAGTTAATAGAGTCGCTGTTACGAGAATGCCGAATAGCAATACAAAAACATTAATTTTTTTCTCTTTTTTTCCAAGTGAAACAGCCTGTTCTTGTAGTTGGCTCATATGTGTTCCTCCTTTGTATTTAAAATAAATGGATTGAAATAGAACGCTTACAAAAATACCGCTAATAGACCATGTTCTTTTCTCGTATTCTGCTGTTTCCCTCCTTTTCATAACCTCGGACACTTCATTAATTTATATATGCAATATGTGTGCCAATATTGATAGTGTGATTTTTAAGGAGATTTTTATGGCAAGAGTAGAGATTTTGGTTTTTATTGTCCTTTTTTGGCGATATAATAGAACCAATTTAAATATAGGCAGGTGTCTTAATGTTAAAATCCTCACTTACACTTATAGCTGGAAGCTCAAAAACAACGCAAGCCTTACAGGAGCAACTAGAACAATTGCTTGGAGACTATGTTTATATTAAAAGCCATGCTGCGGATGAGGGAATACCGCAGTCTCTTGAAGATACAATTATTTTGTATTCATCAGCTTCTGTTTATGATCAAACAAATGGTATGTATAGCGTGAATGCTGAGAAAATAATTGTGGGAAAGAGAACAGTTCATCATGAATACATTGATAAACTTTTAAGAATACCTGAAGATTCATCAGTTCTAGTGGTGAATGATAATGATGATGCAACAATAAATCTTATTGAATCCTTATATCAACTTGGTATAAATCATATTCAATTTATCCCTTTTCGGAAGGGGGTATTGTTTTATGATGATGTTCGAATTGCTGTTTCGCCAGGAGAAACACATCTGTGCCCTTCTTACATAAAAGAAGTAATTGATATAGGTGTACGTCTTTTTGATATGACAACAATTCTGGAAGTTGTAGAATGTTGTGGTTTGAGCAAGGATATATCCTCGAAGATTTCAGAAAGGTATATTAGCAATATCATTGAATTACAACGTAAGTTATTACATGCAGAGCGGGATGCTAAGCAGATGAGTGAGCACATCCAAAATGTGTTAGGAACTGTCGATGATGGAATATTAGTCGTTAACCAGGAAGGGCGGATTACGGTATTCAATGAACGTCTTACGGCATTGTTTCATATTGTGGCGCAAGATGTGGTTAATGAGTATGTAGAACATGTGATGAGTCGTCGGGATATTACCGATTTCATCATGAATGGAAAGGATGAAAGCAAGTTCTTCGACATAGATGGCGTGGATGTCGTAATTTTTCGTTTGCAAATGATGCAAGAAAATACAATTGTCGCAACTTTTAAGAGTGTACATCAAGCCTTTGAAATTGAAAAAACAGCGCAAAGAGAAATGCGTAATAAAGGATTTCATACAAAATACGGATTTGAGGATATTATCGGCGAACATATTGTAATGAAAGAGCGTAAGCGAATCGCCAAGAAACTTGCCTTATCGGAACATCCGATTTTAATTCAGGGTGAAACAGGGACAGGAAAAGAACTGTTTGCCCATGCTATTCATGAGCATTCATTGCGAAAAAACGGACCGTTTCTGGCTGTAAATTGTAGCGCATTAACAGAGAGCCTGCTTGAAAGTGAATTGTTTGGTTACGAAGAAGGGACATTTACAGGAGCACAAAAGGGGGGCAAGAAAGGTCTGTTTGAATTAGCGGATAACGGAACTATCTTTTTGGATGAAATCGGGGACATAAGTCTTACTGTTCAATCACATCTGCTGCGCGTTCTGCAGGAGGGAGAAATCCGCAGAATCGGTGGTGTAAGAATTATACCTGTCAATGTTCGAGTGATTACCGCAACAAATAAAGATCTTCAAGGAAAGATAAGGACCGGTTCATTCAAAATCGATTTATTTTACCGGTTGAATGTACTTAATCTCTGCATTCCACCACTCATTGAGAGAAGAGCGGATATACCAATTTTGATTAAGCATTTCATCACAAAGAGCGGAAAATGGGTAAAGATAGAACAAGATGTGCTGGAGTATTTCATGCAATATGAATGGCCTGGAAATATACGAGAATTAAAAAGCACAATTGATTATATGCTGACAATTTGTGAGGGAAATGTCGTGACGAAAGGAGATCTTCCGTCCATGCTGGGACAAGAGGGGAGCAGCGTGAAATCCGAATATCCCGTATGTGGAAGTATACTGGAAATGAAGGAGCATGTTTTTATCTTGGAAGTAATCAAGCAATGTAACGTAAAAGGAAAGGCGGCAAGCAGAGATCTGCTTTCAAGTAAAAGCAAAGAATCAGACTTTGCTTTATCCCCACAGCAAATCCGTCGCCGCCTGGATATTTTAGAAAGTGAAGGATTTGTCGTAAAAGGAAGAGGGCGAGCCGGTACAAAGATTACTGATGCCGGAATAGAGTATCTGTATTTTCTTAAATCAAAGTATGCTGTGTATTGTTAAAGAAATCATTCCTATATTTTGATTGTGAATGGAAATGATATAATTAGCCATTACAGATTTTGGTGCAAACTTTGCAAGTAATCCCCTAATGTAGTTTTCGAATAAAGTTTGATCAAATTAATGCTATTAACCGTGATAAAAGAACGTGGACTATCTATTGCTCATACAACCATCATGCGCTGGGTTCACCAGTATGGTCCTGAATTAGATGAGCGAATACGGCAGCATCTTAAGCCAGCCAATGATTCTTGGCGGATTGATTAGACGTATGAGAAAGTCAAAGGTCAATGGATGTATCTGTATCGTGCTGTTGATTCGAAAGGAAACACAATTGATTTTTCCTAAACAAAACAAGAAACCAGAAGGCTGCAAAGCGCTTTTTCAAGAAAGCTTTGTGGTCTTTTCATGTTTCAAAGCCACGTGTTATAACAGTCGATAAGAATCCGGCTTATCCAATAGAAATTGAACTGTTGAAAAAAGAAAAAAGCATACCTGATGGTATGCAACTTAGACAACAAAAGTACTTGAATAATATAGTAGAACAAGATCATCGCTTTATAAAGAAGCGTATCCGTTCTATGCTAGGGCTCAAATCTTTTGAAACAGCTATATCCATTCTTTCTGGAGTATAAGCCATGCATATGATTAAAAAAGAACAGATTAATTTACGGAACCAGTCTATCCAAAATCAGAAAGAATTCGTCCATCAATTGTTTGGACTTGTAGCATAAGATACGATTCCGTTAGGAATATATATGCTTTATTCTCTTTTACTTTATTTTTGCACCAGAACCTAAAAGAATCAATGGGAAAATCAGAACTATTTGAGAAAGAAAAAATAAAAAAAAGAAGTGACTGTTTTGACAGAATTGAGAGAGTCATAATGGTACATCAAAACTTCATGAAGAGAAGAAGTGCACCTATTATCATATAGAATTTGTTGTGAAAGAAACAAGCGTGCAATAATGATGAAGTATGGCATTATATATATTTCTTATTATTCGATAGGATGATGTTATCTGCATTACTAATATTGATAGATGGTGACCCCTACTAGCAAGCTAAGGTTTTGAAGTACCCCCTATATGAAAACTTTCTTTCTCTACAGGTAGATATTTTGAGAAAACAGCTCATTTTTTTGTTTTGGGGTGCTTACTTTTCTTAAGTTGATGGGCATGGGGATAGTCCTTCTTGGCACAATCTCGTTTGTCAGTCTTCTTGGTACTCTTCAGCTAAGTGAGATGGATATGATGAAATAGGAGGACCAATTTTAAAGTAGGATAAGCTAGTTTTTGAAATCGGTATACAGTTCTTTAATAGATACAGTTTTTGTAACATGTCTTTATCTATTGGGTGAAGCATGCGATCTGTCATAATGAAATAATTGTGATGATAGATAAATACTTTCCCTTCAGGTAGAATCGTGTAATTAGATAATTTTGGGTAAATAGGTGGTCCATCTGAAAATTCATCTAAACTACGTTGCGAAACTTTAATAATTTCTTGAGCTGAAAATTTAAACTTGCGAAATGCTGTAGTGTTAATAAATGGACGTTTTTGATTATTTTCTATATAAAATAATTCTCCTTTTTCATTTTTTACAACACGTAAATTTGGAATGGGTTCTGTAAGAGATATAGGTGGTCCTTCTGTGTATTTGTAAATAAATGGTTCGGGTATTGGGACAATTTGATTTTGATTATATTTGAAGTAAGAAAGCATTTCTTTTGATATGGGCCTACGTTTATAATTATCAACTAAAAATACGTCACCTTGTGAATTTCTAAGCAATATACCATTTAAATCTTTAGATGGGAGGTTGGCATATAGATTTTGGAAGGAAAAAGGTGTTTTGAAAGTAATATCGAGCACTTTGTTAATAGGATAGAAAGGTTGGAATGTATTTAGACGTTTCCAAAACATTGCATCTCCGTTAAACCAATATAGAGGATCGGTCTCCCAATAATTACTGTATTTTTGATAAACCTTTAATAAAATTCTTCTTGTATGCATAACTGAACAGTGATCCACAACATTTGCAGCTGTATATAAAATTTCCGAGGCTTTTCTTACATATTCATGAGTAGGTTGTAGATTATAATCAACACATTTTACGTGCTGAGAAGAATACACCACATCTATTTCAGGACTTTTTTGTAAGAAAGATAACATTTCAGCTAATCTATTTGGAACGTACATAGTATCATCGGTTAAATAGCAAATATAATCTCCGCATGTTAATGGAAGCGCCTCATTAATGAGCGTTGCATATCTTGTAGTTTTATATCTTTCATTACCTTGTATAAAACTATTCTTATAATAAATTCGAGGGTCATCTAAATACTTTTTTATGATATTTATAGTATCTGGATAAGAGTTATCATCCATAATAAAAAGTTCCCATTCTTTAAAAGTTTGCATCTGAACACTTTCAATAACTTGATTAATTAAAGAAGGTTTATTATAGCTAGTGAGGATAATTGAAATTAGGGGTTTCAAAGTTGTCACCTCTTGTGAGAATTTTGGATAGCTTAATATTTTCAGGTGAATATTAATTGAATCTTTGGAGTTAGTTGTTTCTAACTATTGATATTTTCTTTTTTGTACTTAAATAGTTTATTACTTGTTCATAGATATGGTATAGACTATAGCGGATTATAAAAAAGATGCATGGGCAAATAAAATAGCTACTTTATCATTTTATTACATATATAAATCTTTTTTAAAATTATCGGAACGGTTCGTCCTTTCTCTTTATATAATAACGTAACTATTTTTTATTTAATGATAAGGAGGAGAGTAATATTTGCCTAAAATTACAGTTATTATGACAAGTTATAATAAGCCCACATTTGTAGAAAAATCGATATTAAGTGTATTAAACCAAACTTTCCAAGATTTTGAACTTTTTATTATGGATGATGATTCTAACGAACTGACTCAGAAAGTGATTCAACCATTCATAAACAAGAAAAATGTACACTTTTATAAAAGTAATGTAGCCCATATTTCTGAACGAACAAAAAAAGTCAGATATGCTGCTTTAATTAACGAGGCACTTAAACATGCAAAAGGGGAGTATATTACTTATATTACAGATGATAATCAATACGAAAAAGAGCGACTTAAAATGATGTCTAGTTATCTTGATGAGAATAAAGATGTTCAAATTGTATATTCTGCATCAAAAACGATCCATCTAGATGAATCAGATTTACCTATCAAAACTGTTGAAAGGCCTGCAAAAAAAGTCACTAATAATGCGCCATGCGCAATTGATCATTGTTCTATAATGCATAGAGCATCTGTTTTGCCGATTCTTAAAAAAAGGTGGAGTACTTACTGGGATGAAGACCCTCAGTTTTATCGTATAGGAGATGCACGCTTTTTTTGGAGATTAAATCATTATTGGGATTTTTATCCTTTAAATGAAATTTTAGATATCAATTATATTACTTCACATTCAATACATGCGCAGTTATTTGCGGAAGAAAAAAATGAATTTGTACAATTATTACCATCACAAAGAACATGTAAAGAATTAAGAGAAGACTTAAGAAAAAAAAGAGGGTGAAATATTGAGTGACATCTATTTGAAAAATTACTGGTTATTAAATCTAGAATATATAAATGTTTTTTCTGAATTAAAGCATTATAATGTTCCTTTACCATTACTGAGTAATTTCTATCAATATTTGGACGAAGATGTAAAAAATAAAATGAAAGAAAAAGATTTTTATAAACAACTGTCAATTGAACCTATAGAGGAAACACAGTTGCAGTTAGAGTTTGAAAAAAGAATGTCTTCATTTCAATCAAAGATAAAAAGAATAAATCAAAATGGAGTGATTCTCCTGAATTCAGATTATCTCCGTTTTTCAGTAAGTAATTTTACTCACTTTAATCCAAATCATACAAAGATATTAACTAGATCAAAAAAGACAGAACTTTATGGTCTTCCTACAATTTGTGCACCAGATTATATAAATAAAGCCCCTAATACTGCACATGTTTTCATCGAAAAGGCTAAAAAAATTTATTCAAAGTTTAATAAACATCCACTATTTTCAAACATGTTTTTTCAAAAAAAATTACTCAGTGACCTCCCTATTATGATTGAGAAACTTGATATGGCATATTTCATATTTAAAGAACAAGTTATTTCTGGTGTGATTGTTGGCACAACGGAGGATATAGCAAGCAGAGCTCTTACTTTTCTATCTAAAAGTGAAGGGATACCGAGTTATTGTCTTCAGCATGGTGCGATAATGGGTGAAGAAGCATACTTTCCAGTTTTCGCTACAAAACAGGTTGTATATGGAAGATATGAACGAGATTGGTACCTTCAAAAAGGGGTCAGTGAATCTCAAATTGAGGTTATAGGGCATCCCAGATATGATGATATCTTCGATAGGGTATATATGGATAAAAAGAATCTTTTTAAACAATTAAAAATAGACCCCTCTACAAAAGTAGTTTTTATTGCAACCCAGCCATTTAAAACTTCATTTTATATCGAATTGACAGAAAAATTAGTTAAAGACAAAAATATCACAGTTATTATAAAGCCTCATCCTTGGGAAAAAGGGCGTAACCTAGTGGGAGAATATGTTCGGTTAAGTAACGTATATCCTAATGTTAAATATATAACAAATGAAGTGAACATGTATGATGTTATTTTACATGCGAATCTTGTGGTTATTTCTAATTCAACAGTTGGGTTAGAGGCAATGTTATTAGATATACCTGTAGTTGTTTATAAATCGTTATTAGAGGATAGAGATTATAAGTATTATGATAAATTAGATTGGCTTGTAAATCACTCTATTGAAGATATGGTGAGCACGATTGAAAAGGTCCTAAACGATTCTTTGCAGTCAAGTCTAGCAAAAGAATTAAGACAACAATTTATTAGTGAAAATTATCCACAAGAAGTAAGCACCAAAAAGTTGCAAGGCTTAATTCAAAGCGCACAAGGATAAACATTATTTTAAAAAGAGGAGGTATTCATATCTATGTTTTTTAAAAATAAAAACGTTTTAATTATTGGTGGAACAGGAACAATTGGAAAAAGCATTCTTTCTAATGTTTTAGAGGGAAAGCCAAAAGTTATAAGAATTTTTAGTAGAAGTGAATATAATCAATTTTTATTACAAGAAGAGTTTAGGGGTAAAAATCAAAATATTCGCTATTTAATTGGGGATATTCGAAATTATGATCGCCTATATAGCGCAATGGAAAATATTGATTATGTGTTCCATGTTGCGGCGATGAAGCATGTTTCATTTTGTGAATATAATCCGTTTGAAGCGGTATTGACCAACATTTTTGGAACACAAAATGTAATAAAAGCAGCAATTGCCCAGAAAGTAAAAAAGGTGATTTTCACAAGCTCTGATAAAGCAATTTCACCAACAAATAATTATGGTGCAACAAAACTAACAGCTGAAAGATTGATAACATCAGCGGAATATTCAAAAGGATCTAGTGAAACAATATTTGCAAGTGTACGTTTCGGAAATGTTATGGGATCGAGAGGTTCTGTTATTCCCTTATTTGAAAATCAAATTAAAGAAAATCACAAAATAACTGTAACTGATCTTAGTATGAGCAGATTTATGATGACACTGAAACAAGCAACGATGTTAACCATTGAAGCAATGAAAATAGCAAAGGGCGGTGAAACTTTCATATTGAAAATGCCAGTTATTTCATTAAAAGATTTAAGTGAAGTGATGATAGAAGAAGTTACAAAGTTGTATAGTTTGTCCAAGGATAGTATTAAGATTGAAGAAATTGGATTAAAACCTGGTGAAAAAATGTATGAAGAACTTATGACACATGATGAATCTTTACAGGCTTTTGAATTACCGGATATGTTTATCATACCAAGTCCACTAAAAAAGGGTGCTCAATATGAAAATGCCAATAGAGCGAAGCCAGGATTTTATCGCTCAGATCATCAAGATGCGATTTCAAAAGAAGAACTTAGAAATTTGATTATAAACCAGCAACTACTAGCAGGAGGGGAGAAATTATGAAAATATTAGTAACTGGTGGTGCAGGATTTATTGGTAGGTGGGTTGTAAAGCGATTATTGCAAGATAAGCATGAAGTATGGATATTAGACAATTTAGCGAATTCAACTACAGCAAATATTATCGAGTTCGTTTATGATTTAAACTTGAAGCAATGTATACAAGGAGATATTAAAGATAAAAAATTGCTTGACCAATTATTTAAAAATCATTCATTTGACCTTTGTTATCATTTAGCAGCAAGTATTAATGTTCAAGATAGTATAGATGATGCTAGAACGACTTTTGAAAATGATACAATAGGTACTTTTAATTTGTTAGAACAATGTCATAAGCATAATGTCAAAATGGTCTTTATGAGTACTTGTATGGTATATGATAAAGCTACTAATGCACAAGGAATATCAGAATTAGACCCCATTAAACCAGCTTCTCCATATGCTGGATCAAAAATAGCTGCTGAAAATATGGTTCTATCTTACTATTATGCTTATAAGCTTCCAGTTGTGGTAATTCGTCCATTTAATACGTACGGGCCATTCCAGAAAACTGGAGGTGAAGGTGGGGTTGTTGCCATTTTTATAAATAATAAATTAGATAAAATACCAGTAAATATTTATGGAGATGGGAAACAAACGAGAGACCTTTTATACGTTGAAGATTGTGCAGATTTCGTTGTGAAAGCAGGCTATTCTTCTAAAGCAAATGGTCATATTATCAACGCAGGAACAGGACAAGATATATCAATTAATAAATTAGCAGAATTGATTTCGGGAAATAAAGTAAGTATTCAACATGTAACTCATATCCATCCACAAAGTGAAATTCAAAAATTATTATGTAACTATGAAAAAGCAAAAACAATATTAAATTGGGAACCGAAAGTTTCTTTAGAAGATGGAGTTATTAAAACAGAAGAGTGGATTAAATCTTTAAAAATTAACCCTAAGGAGAAAGAATAATGGCCAGGGAAATTCTCGGTATACATGGGGGAAATCCTGTTAGAGGAACATATTTGCCTTATGGTCAACAACAAATTGATGACCATGATATTCAGGCAGTTATAGATATATTAAAAGGAGACTTTTTAACGACAGGACCAACGATTCAACAGTTTGAGGAGGCTATAGCAAAATACGTTGGGGCAAATTACGCTGTTTCTTTTTCAAGTGGTACAGCTGCTTTGCATGCTGCCTGCTATGCAGCTGGAATCACAGAGGGAGACGAAGTAATTACAACCTCAATGACATTTGTAGCAAGTGCAAATTGTATTTTATACCAGGGTGGAAAGCCAGTTTTCGCTGATATAGACTATGAAACATACAATATCAGTACTAAGTCTATAGAGGAAAAGATTACAAACAAAACAAAGGCTATTATTCCCGTACACTTTACTGGGCAGCCTGTAGAATTAGATAAAATAAAAAAAATAGCAAATGAGAATAACTTGATTATCATTGAAGATGCAGCACATGCATTAGGAGCCACTTATAAAAACCAAAAGATTGGTTCAATTGGTGATATGACAATGTTTAGCTTTCATCCTGTGAAACATATTACAACAGGAGAGGGTGGAGTAATTACTACAAATAATACTTTGCTTTATGAAAAGCTTGTTCAATTTCGTACACATGGAATTGAAAGGAATCCTCAAAAACTTCTTGATAATCATGGGCCTTGGTATTATGAAATGCAATTTTTGGGTTACAACTACAGGATGACTGATATACAGGCTGCTCTTGGCTTATCACAGTTAAGTAAATTAGATTCTTTTATTAAGATTAGAAAGAAATATGTAGACATTTATAATAAAGAATTTAATAGTTTACCTGAAATCATCATACCAAAGCAATTGCCCCAAACCCACTCAAGTTGGCACCTTTATATCATTCGGTTAAATACTAAATTATTAAAGGGTAATCGAAAAGAAATTTATGAGGCATTACAAAAAGAAAATATTGGTGTGAATGTGCACTATATACCAGTACATTTACAACCGTTTTATCAAAATTTGGGTTATAGAAAAGGCCTTTGTCCACAAGCCGAAAATTTATATGAGGAAATTATTACACTTCCTCTATTTCCTAAAATGACAAAAGGTGATGTAGGGGATGTAATAAAAGCAGTAAGAAAAGTTCTTTCGTTTTATAGAGTTGCTAAACATTAAATGAAAGGGGTGTTATTAGAATTGCGAAACAAAAAGTTGTTAAGAGCAGTAACAAAAGTTGATATAAAAAAAGGAGAAATCATTACAGCTAATAAAGTTGATATGGAACTAGGTAGCGTTGAAAATGCACTGAACCAGCTTCAGTTTGAGGAATTATTACCTCAAGTAGCTTTATATAATTTGCAAGCAGGAACTCCATTAACGAAAGAGGTTATTGAACCTCCTAAAGTAGTAATTATTGTACTTTGTAGATTAAAATCTACTAGGTTGCCTTTAAAAGCAATATTGCCAATACATGGAATCCCTTCTATTGAACGCTGTCTTATAAATGCATTAGCTATTCCTGGGGGACACCAAGTCATACTTGCTACTTCAGATGTAGCACAAGATGATCCTTTAGAAAAATTTGATCTAGGTGGGAAGGTTAAAATTTTCAGAGGTGATTCAGAAAATACCGCAGATCGCATACTCCAAGCTGCAAAACAAGAAAATGCAAACATTGTTATGCGGATTACAGGAGATTGCCCAGTTGTATCACCAGAAATCAATAATTATTTACTAGAGCAACATTTAAAAAGTGGAGCAGATTATACACAAGCACAGCTAAGTACGTTACCTGTCGGAACAGCAGGCGATATTTTCACATTAGAAGCAATTGAACGTTTGCTACAAGCCCCAAAAACTTTAAACTATACAGAATATCTTCCATTTTATTTTATAAATAACCCTCATTTATTCCGGGTCAATATAGTAAAACTTCCTCCTCCATTGTGTTATCCTTCTTGGAGGTTAACATTAGATGAACAACCAGATTTAGACATGTTTAATGAACTTTATAAAAATCTTAATGTAAAAGACGAACCTGTATTTTTTCAGCAAATAAAAGATTACATCCTTCAAAATCCTGAGCTCATTCAAATCAATAGTCATGTGAAATTGAAATGGGCGAATCAACAATCATTAGTGGATGAGCTAAATAGAGAAACAAAATTATAAATTAATAAATTGTAGTACTTTTAACGAGGAGGGAGTAACTTGCTTGAGAAAAAAATTGTCTTTCGTGCTGATGCATCTATTGAAATAGGGACGGGTCATATTATGCGTTGTTTAACATTGGCTCAGGAGTTACAGAATAAAGGTGCTCAAATTTATTTCATTTGTCGTAAGCTACAAGGTGATCTTCAGCGATATATTTTAAGTAAAGGATTCCACGTATTTTTATTAGATACAAATGATGAAAATACTGAATTCTCAAGTACAGTATATGGGAGTTATTTGAATTGGCTAAAATGTCATTGGTTTGTTGATGCACAACAAACCAATGACATTTTGTCTCAACTCCCCCAATTTGATTGGTTAATAGTTGATCATTATGGGTTAGATAAAAAGTGGGAGACTGTTTTAAAAAAAACTGTAAAAAAGATTATGGTAATTGACGATCTTGCAGATCGAGTACATGATTGTGAATTGTTATTAGATCAAAATCTATACGAAAGTCTTAATGAACGCTATAAAGAATTAATACCAGAGCACTCTTTAATAAAATTAGGACCTAAATATGCCATATTACGGCCAGAGTTCCATTCTGCTAAGAAATTTTTACGAAAAAGAACGGGTGCGGTTGAACATATTTTTATATTTTTTGGTGGGCACGATGTAACGAATGAGACATTAAAAACGTTAAGAGCTATACAAAATATTAATAGTGATACTCTAAAAATAGATGTAGTGGTAGGAAGCCAAAATCCTCATAAGAAAGATATTCAAAATTATTGCAAGAGCATTTCAAACGCTTCATTTTATTGTCAAATAGAGAATATTGAAGAGTTTATGATACGAGCGGATTTAGGGATAGGAGCTGGGGGCACAACAACATGGGAGCGCTGTTTTCTTGGATTACCTTCTATAACAATTACAACTGCACAAAATCAAATAGAAGTAACCAAAGCTGTGGCGGAGGCCGGAGCTACATGGAATATCGGTACAGCTGAAAGTGTTTCAGATGAAACCATCACGAAATGTCTAAACAAACTTTTAACAGATTCAGATAAAGTGAGAGAAATGTCTAATAAAGCTCTTGCCATAAAGTGTGCCAGTAATTCGGATGAAATAACAAAAATTATTTTAGGAGGATAGTATGTTAAATATTGAAAAATTCCATTTGAAATGTATAGAAAAGAAAGATTTAAATCTTATTTTAAAGTGGAGGAATACAGAAGAAATTCGTTCTGTTATGTACGAAGATCATAAAATAACAATAGATGAACACTATAAATGGTTTGAAAAACTAAAATATGATGAAACAATGATTGCAAGATTACTAATATATAAAGAAAAGCCAATTGGATTTGTTAATTTTACGAAAATAAATAAAACAGATCGAACTTGTAATTGGGGATTTTATATAGGAGATAAACAGAGTGTAAGGCGTGCTGGAACTGTATTAGGTATAGTAGCATTAGACTATATTTTTGAAACAAATGGCATACAAAAAGTATGTGCAGAAATATTAGAATCAAATCATATTAGTTTAAACTTTCATCAGAAACTCGGCTTCCAGGAAGATGGAAGATATGTGAACCATATTTTCAGGGATAATGAATTTATCGACGTTATTACAATGACCCTTTTTTATGAACAATGGATGGAAAGGAAAGAAGCTATAAAAACAGAAATTGAAGGTGAAAAATATGAGTAATTTATATATCGGGGGTAGAGAGATTGGCAATAGCTCGCCACCATTTATTATTGCAGAAATGTCAGGGAATCATAATCAATCATTAGATAGAGCCTTGCAAATTGTAGAGGCAGCAGCAGAGGCTGGAGCACAAGGATTTAAAATTCAAACATATACACCAGATACAATGACTTTAAATATAGAAAATGGTGATTTTTTAATTCAGGATACGAAAAGCTTATGGAAAGGTAAAACACTTTATCATTTATATAAAGAAGCATATACACCATGGGAGTGGCATAAACCCATTTTTGATCGCTGTATAGAATTAGGAATGATACCATTTAGTACTCCATTTGATGAAACTGCTGTAGATTTTCTAGAATCATTGAATGTTTCTTGTTATAAAATCGCATCTTTTGAAAATACTGATATTCCCCTCATACGTAAAGTAGCAACGACAGGAAAACCAATAATCATTTCGACAGGTATGGCTTCTATTGCTGAATTAGATGAAACAGTAAGAGCTGCGAGAGAAGAGGGATGTAAAGAATTAATTCTATTAAAATGTACAAGTACGTATCCTGCATCTCCGAAATCTACAAATATAGCTACGATACCTCATATGAAGGAGTTATTTAAATGTGAAGTAGGTTTGTCTGATCATACACTTGGGGTAGGAGTATCTGTAGCGAGTGTCGCCTTGGGAGCCACAGTAATTGAGAAACATTTAACGCTTTCGAGATCGGATGGAGGAGTTGACGCTGATTTTTCAATGGAACCTGCTGAATTTAAATTATTAGTAAGCGAAACTGAAAAAGCATGGGAATCTTTGGGGAAAGTATATTATGGCCCTACTGATTTAGAAAAAGATTCTTTAAAATTTAGAAGGTCATTATATGTTGTAGAAAACATAAAGGCGGGAGAGGCTTTCACGATAGAAAATATTAAAGCTATTAGACCAGGTAATGGCTTATTACCAAAACACCTATCCAAAATTATCGGAAAGAAAGCGAATAAGGACATTGAAAAAGGAACGCCTGTTTCGTGGGATCTTATTTGATAGGGTACAATTAGATACTACTAGGAATTCGTTGAATAAATTAAAATGCCTTTTCAATTTAATGAAAAGGCATTTTAATTTATTCAGAATGATTATAGAAGAAAAGATATTTTTAATTTAATAACCTAATGAAGTTGTGATTGTAAAATAGTCGTAATAAAATGGATTCTCTCATGAAAAGTATGCTGTGTAATAACTTTTGTATGAATTTTTTCGACCATTAATCTCTTCGAAATCGTATCATTCAAATGAAAAGATACTTTATTTAAACAGTCCTCAAAGCTATTATAGGATATAATTTCATCTTTATTGAAGAAAGATGAAAGGTCAGATTTTTCTTCAATAATTTGAAAGCCTTGGCAAGCTGCAATATCAAACGTACGATTATTAATGGTATTATTTTTTACTTTATTTTTATTTTTATTCTGTGAAAATAGATGACTACGATGAGGGTTTAATATAAGACTAGCGTTATTATAATAGAGTGCAACTTCTTGAGGTGGAATCCATTCTTCTATAATTTTAATTCTTCGGTGATTTTTCCATTTTTTAATTAACTTATTTCTCCAGTGTTGACCAATAACAGTATAGTGATAAGGGGTTTTTTCCAAAAGAAACTGCATCAATTTTACTCGGGTTGGATAAGGATATCCAATGAACAATATTTCACTTTTATATTTCGAATTTCTTAGACCAGGCTTAAATACATCTATATTAGTTGCTAATGGTAAGTGGTATACATTGGTATATCCTAAACCTGAATAATATTTAAGTGCTTCACTATCAATAGTAAATATAAAATCAAAGTTATTTAATAGAAGAAGAGAGGTATCTATATAAAAAGGGTCCTCTGTTAACCAGACAGCTAATTTAATGTTCCTTTTTTTAAAATATTGAATTGCTTTTTGTGGTAGATGATTACCTAATAAGGTGAAAACAATATCAGGATGAAACGTTGTTGTAATGAAATCCAATTGCTCTATTAATTCACTCGGCTGTACTGCTAACCATTCGAAATTTTGATCGATAAGTGTTCTCTGTATGCTTTGATCTAGATATTGATAGATTTTTGAGTAACCAGAAGTAATGTATAAGAGTTTCATATTTCAATCCCTGCTTTAGGTTTAAAATATATTATGAGATAAATGTAACACTTTCTATTTCTTTACAACTGATCTTAGTAATACTTGTAGTAGGAGGAGTAACTGAATTTTCCTCTTCTAATGTGACGATACAAGTATTAGGGTTAAAATTTGTAAAAATAGCAGGTCCAATAATATTTCCAGATTTACCAGTCACAGTAACGACTTCGCCTGGTTGTAAATTTTTAAAAATACTACATACTCCACCTGAACAACGAAATAAATTACATAAGAACAAATTTATCCCTCCTTTAAACAATATACTATATCATATGAAAGTATGTAGAGGGATGTGTAGACAAGTAACCTTTAGAAGGGGAAAAATTCAGTTTAAAGCAACTTATTGAAATGATAGATACAATGGAATAATACATTTTGGAGCATTTTGATTAGATTATCCATAGTTAAGACATTCATTAGAATGTCTTAACTATGGATTGAACTTTAACCACCTGAAGCATCTTAAGGGGTGGTTAAAGTAACACTTTCTATATCTTCACAACTTATGAATATGGTATTGGTAGAAGAGGGGGTTATCACATCTTCTTCAACTAATACAACCGCACAAATAGTCGGAAAGAACAATGAAAAAGTAGCAGGTCCAATAATTTGTCCTGATTTAGTGGTAATTGTAACAACAGTTCCTGTTGGCCACGAAGAGAATAAAAAACAAGCTAAACCTGTGCATTCTGCCATATTAAGCCCTCCTAACTTTAAGTGTTGATTAATATAATACAATCCAAACATTTTATATTGTATGTGGTAACAATATGAAATGTTTGGACTAATAGAAAAACTAGAATTATATAAAAACGAAAAAGCAGTATATTAACTTATATCTATCTTTTTTAGTTAGCCTGGATGTTATTTGTTTTTAAAAATATAATATTTTAATATAAAAGAAGTTAGTGAGAAATATCCTTGGGTTAAATGGTTTCAAAAAGATGGAAACTGGTATTATCGTGATAAAGAGGGCCCTCTGGTTAAAGGCCTACAATCTATTAATGGATACAAATACTACTTTAATGAAGATGGTGTTATGCAAACAGGCTTACAAACTATTAAGGGACAAGTATATTATTTTAACGAAAATGGTACTATGGTTACAGATTGGAAAGACGTAGATAATAAATGGTATTATTTTAATGAAAATGGCATTAAAGTTCCTAATGTATTTTTAGATGTTCCAGAAAGTCATTGGGGGTATGACCAAATATCATATATGGCAGGAAATAAAATTATAAATGGATATGGGAATGGTTACTTTGGTGCAAATGTTAATCTTACACGTGAACAATTAGCAGCCGTCTTATATAAATCTTTATCACTGCTGGATACAAGTGATAATCCTTTTACAGATATAAATGATAGCCCATTTAAAAAAGAAATTTTGTCCTTAACGAAGAGCGGTATTTTTTCAGTAAATGGGGAAAAGACATTTAATCCAAAAAACACTGCGACAAGGGCTGAAATTGCAGTAGTGTTAACAAAAGCATTTAACTTGAAAATCAAAGCTAATTATGAATTCAATGATATGAAAGATCATTGGGCGAATGAATATGTAAAAGCTTTATATAGCAATGGGATTGCAAGTGGTACAGGAAATGAAAATTTCAATTCAGGAGCGAATGTTTCAAGAGCAGAAATGGCTGTATTTTTATATAGAGCAATCAACTTAAATCTAAATTTTGTACCAAAGCCTATTTAATCTTATAATAAGATGGTTTTAATACGAAGCCTATATAGGCTTCGTACCAGTTTGTTTTGAAATTGACTCATCATTTTGAGTGTAAAAAAGTTTATATCAACACAATTCATCTTTTCTCTAATCAAAGTTATAGGTTTTGAAAAAACTAACTAATTTGATCAAAAAATGCACCCTAATTGTTAGTCACATAATTGACAATTAGAGGTGCATTTTTTATAGTCTATTTTTAAAATACAAGCACTAAGACGGTATATAAGGTGTTGAAAATTAAAAAACAATTTCTAAGTGTGGATTTGAAATAAAGTCGTACCGTTTTGAAAAAAGTTTAACCGTTTTAAAGAATACATTTTAAAAGAAATGTTGTTGTAGCAGGATTTATGATGAATTTCAATCAAACTTTTTTATAAAAATTGTGTATTAGTTCACAAGAGTAATTCTATTTTTAATCAATCTTTTTTCAAAGTATGAAGGGTCTCTTTTAATACAAACAACTTATTAATATGTTTTGAATCAAACTTTATCATTTTAGCCAAGAAGACTCCTTCCTCAAGGAACGTGAAGGGCCACAGCCTAGTGAGTAGGTGGGAGATGAATTGGCTTCGGACAAGGGATGGCAAGAGCCCTCTTAATTGTTCGACAGGTAGTAAAGTGTTACTTGACAAATTGTCATGATCATTTTACTGTATATCGAATGTACGTTCGATGTATAATAGATATATATTGAAATGGAGGTGAAACTTATGATTATCAATAAAGCATATAAATTTCGTATATATCCAAATAAAGCACAAGCAACTCTAATCAATAAAACGATTGGTTGTTCTCGTTTTGTATTCAATCATTTCCTATCTCTATGGGATAATGCATACAAGGAAACAGGAAAAGGTTTGACATATGGTACATGCTCTGCCAAACTCCCTGCCATGAAGAAAGAGTTTGTTTGGCTAAAAGAAGTGGATAGTATTGCGATTCAGTCGTCCGTTCGCAACCTTGCGGATGCTTATACACGCTTTTTCAAAAAACAAAACAGCTCCCCGTGTTTCAAATCTAAGAAGAACAACGTACAATCTTATACCACAAAACAAACAAATGAAAACATTGCCGTTGTAGGCAACAAAATGAAATTGCCAAAACTAGGTCTTGTTCGATTTGCCAAAAGTCGTGAAGTAAAGAGACGTATTTTAAATGCTACGGTTAGAAGGAACCCTTCTGGTAGATACTTTGTGTCATTGTTAGTGGAAACAGAAGTGCAAGAACTCCCGAAAACACTTTCTTACATTGGAATGGATGTAGGGCTAAAAGACTTCGCGATTTTGTCAGATGGAACAACCTATAAAAACCCGAAGTTTTTTCGATCGTTAGAAGAGAAGTTGGCAAAAGTACAGCGTGTTCTTTCTAGAAGAATGAAAGGATCTTCTCGCTGGAATAAACAAAGAATTAAGGTAGCTAGAATTCATGAATATATAATGAATTCTAGAAAAGATTATTTGGACAAAATCTCAACTGAAATCATCAAAAACCACGATGTTATCGGTATAGAAGATTTGCAAGTATCGAATATGTTAAAAAATCATAAGTTAGCAAAAGCAATTAGTGAGGTATCATGGTCACAGTTTCGAACCATGTTGGAATATAAAGCAAAATGGTACGGCAAACAAGTCATTGTCGTATCGAAAACATTTGCTTCAAGCCAATTATGTTCTTGTTGTGGATATCAAAACAAAGACGTTAAAAATCTAAACCTACGTAAATGGGAATGCCCTTCTTGTAGTACACATCATGATAGGGATATTAACGCAAGTATCAATCTAAAGAATGAAGCGATAAGACTTCTAACCGCAAGGACTGCGGAGATAGCCTAATAAATTAGAGTTCGATAGAACTCTTTACTTAGGAATCCCCCACTTCTAAACGAAGTGAAAGTGGGGGTAGTTCAATACAAGTAGGGATTTAACAAACACTCATGTTGGGATTCTAACGTCAAATGGAACATCTAATGTATTATTTGATGATGTCCAAGTTATAGGTGCAAAAAAAAGCTAAACTAATATGGGTTCTGATGTAAAAACTTTGAAACATATAAAAATGGTTTATCAAACTTGGATATACTGATAGGAGCACCATACATGCCCATCAACAATACCCCTAAGTACCAAGAAAACGTTATTCTTTCTAAACTGATATGCTCTCCTTTAGGTAGACAGATAAAAAATAAAAATCTGTTTGCTTGAAGGAGAGTTTTGTTAATGTCTAAAAAAGTTTACTCTGCGGAGGATAAATTTAACATATTGAAAGAATGGGAGGATGGTAATTATTCACTAAATGAATTTGAGTCCGTTTTTAAAGTAAGTCGCATCAATCGAAGCACTCATCAAGTCCTGAGGGACTGAATCAACGGTTTAATAAGGCGGCCGTCCTACTTTTACACCCCCTACTAGCCGAACTACTAAGCAAAAAATTGGCCGCATCTATGCCGATTTCTTCTCCATACACTTCTGTTTTCAAGCAAACTCGTATTTTAGATTCAACTGCATTTCAACTCCCAGATGTATTTTCATCGGTTTATCCAGGTGGACAGTTCCTACATATTCATACAGGTCCAGGTAAACAACATGATCGCACTTACGGCTCTCTGTGTGTCCCAACTGTAACAGCAAAGGATTTATGTATCCGAGATTTAGGTTGTTTTCATTTAAAAGACCTTCAATACATACAATATAAAAAGGCAAGCCAGTATGGAAAATAAAATTAACCCAGAATTATTGGAATCATGAAATGAGGCTTTTAAAAGGAATGCTTATTTCTTCAATCACTATCAATTTTGTTTTTGAAATATCCCTATTTAATCAAAGGGTTATTAAAAATCATATAACGGGAGGATTTATATGAAAAAAAATACAATTTTGATATTATTGATATTTATTCTGTCTATTTCCCTTACAAACCATCCCCTTGCAGCCGAAACTTTAAACAACCTTGAGTTTATAAAAGAACAACAGACTAAAAATGAAAGGCTTATTCATATTGATATAAGAGGAAATAATGTGGAAGAATATCAAGAGGCACAACATATGGTTGATAGAATAAAAAAAATAAAAAGCGGCATACTTGATAAATTAGTGGCAGACGGAACATATGTAAAACTTGTTAATTATCCTATCACTGAGTCTGACGAATACAGGGACCTAAAAGGATTAATTCCACGAGGATGGGAAGGGCAAACCAATGCCGAAGGAAAACAATTGACCTGGGATGATGTACCAGGTGTGGGATCTGATATTGGTGGAAAACCTGTAATGGCTAGAATAGGTTTTAGTGAAAGAGGAAAGGGGCATGGTTCCATTAATTTAGAACTTCATGAAATAGCGCATGCAATTGATCGAGTGGTTTTTTTTAATATAAGTCATACTGATTTGTTTGATGTTCCTTTCAGTCAAGAGAGACAGAAAATTTTCCCGGATAAATATTACGAAAATAAGGAAGAATATTTTGCGGAATGTTTTACATATTATTATTTTAGCGAATCATCTAAGCAAGAGCTAAAAGATAAGGCTCCATTGACTTATAGATGCATAGATTTATTAATTAAAACTGTTCAAGGGGATTCCAATTCAACAGAACCTATTAATGAACTATTAGACGGAAATCAATTTGCTTGGTCTTTAAAAGGATATAGTGATCGAGAATTCGCAAAAGTAGATTATAACAAGAAGGCAGAGTTAACTATGGCTTTAAAATAAAGTCGCGATGTTTATAAAAAAGATACGATGCTCTATCCCTTTAGGTGGTTATCTAAAGGGGTATTTTTATACTAAAAAGGAAAAGAACATCTGAATTGAAGGATAGACTAGGGAACTGTTGTGTGGCAATAAGTTATTCCTGTGAACTACTCGCCACTTAGCAAGGCTTGAAGTGGGAGTTTCTCAGTTCCACGATGAAAGCAACCTTTCGTCTCCCTGAGCGTTACTTCGGGGTTTTCCATCCCTAGATGTCCAACGCTTGGACGCTCTTTTGGTACGGTTGATATTTTACGCAGGAACCGAATGGCTTGTTTTTCGCACTCTATTTTCTTCCTGCAACCTCATATATCAAGTTATCAAAGAACTTCATATAGCTAGTTTATCAAAAGTTTTTGGCTATGCCAAACCGAAATTCATCTCCCACCTACCGTTGGGCTACGCCCTTCACACGCTTGAGGAAGGAGAATTCTTTCGGGGAATTCGTTAAAGGATGCTATTATTAGACATTCTCGAAAAAAATGTACAAGAAAAGTATTTCCTATCAGAAGAAAAATTGGACAAAATCGTATTTAAATAAAAGGAAATATTAATTCTAGTGGTTGGAGAAGGGGTGGAGAGATGTGTAATCCTATGGGGATATCCCCTACGATTACATGCAAAGATGATCCCAGGGTTTTACTTCCTAATAAAAAGGCAGCTTAATTAGAAATGAATTAAATGGAGAGTGTAAATGATGAAAAGCTATAAAATCCATATTAAAGAAGCTACAAAAAAAAGGATATGCAGTAGCTGAAGTGGGGGATAGTGTTAATTATTCTGTTCCAGGGAGTAAAACTAGAAGGGGAAGAGGAGGGAAAGGTGTTGCTCAGACATTAGATACTTCTTGTAATCAGGCTGATTAACAAGGGATCCTACCACACCGCTATCAAGCTAAGAAAAACAAATGCCCATCGACCTAGGATTTCAAAGTAACTCCATAAAGAAAATTTTATGGAGCAATAAATTAATTAACTTGATGGTGATGGGGTCCCGCCACATAGCTATCAAGTTAATATTTTAAATTACCCCCATAACGAAAATTTTATATCACTACAACAGTCATTTATGAGAAGTTAGGCCATTTTATTTATTGCTATCCTGTTTTCTTGTGACACTTAGTACAATTATAGACAACATCTAAAATATTAAAGACTTTCTTTTTCTCATAACAGTGGCACTTTCGCCCGTTTTTCTGTAGGAAGATAAACAGGCGAAGCAGGATCACTTGAGTTGGAAGCTTTTGATACAATCCGATATAAGCTTCGTAAATTTCGTGGGTTTGTCTTGGTTGTAGCTGGAATGAATTTGGCAATTGTTACAGAAAAAAGAACTGACATTCTTACAAATCTGGAAAATTGAAAATGGCTGTTTATGAAACTTTCAATATTTATAATTAAAGTTGGTGCTACTTCTTTATTGCATTAGATAGCAATGTAATTTATAATACGTTCAAATGATTAAATTCTTAAACGGAAGGTAATGTTAGCGAAATGAACTGTAATGATAAAGTAATGCATATTTTAGAAAATTTAAGACCATGTTTCCAAGGGTTGGGAGATCCAACTCGTCAGCAAATTATATCGCTTTTAATTGATAAAGATAGCTTGAATGTGACGCAAATTGCGGAGCATATTCCCATGTCAAGACCTACTGTATCTCATCATTTGAAAATATTGAAACAATCAGGGTTACTTCGAGTTCAGAAAAAAGGCACTGAAATGTATTATTGTCTTGAATTTAATGAAACAATAAATCTTTTAAAAGAACTTGTTTCTTTAGTTGAAGATGAATGTAAGAATTAGGTACTCATTTATAGTTTAGGGACACTTTTTGTCCCTTTTTTTAGTGACATTACGTTAAAAGGTTTAAGCTTTTAATCATTTAAACTTATAATCTCATACTAATTAAAATGGAGGTTTCAGATGAATAAAAAAACAGTATTAATTGTTGGTGGGTATGGTGTTGTTGGTAGTCAAATTGCTCAAATTTTACATGATCGACATCCTGATTTGGAAATTAGATTAGGAGGAAGAACCTTAGGGAAAGCGTTACCTTTTGAATCAGAGAGAGTAAAAATAGTCACTGTAGACAACACAACAGATGATCCTTTAAGAAATTTGGATGATAATTTCACATTAGTTGTTAATGCGGTTAATGACCCGCAAGATAGACTACTTCTATCTGCAGTTCGAAAAAAAATTCCATTGGTTGACATTACTCGTTGGACTGAACGTTTTAAGAGTTCTATTGATCGATTAAAAAATGTTGAGGTCCAATCCCCTGTTGTATTAGCTTCAGGGTGGATGGGAGGGACAGCAGCCCTTTTTGCTAAAATGTATTCAAAAGATCTTCAAGAGGTTACGGTTGATATCAACGCACTATATTCTCTTCAAGACAAAGCAGGACCAAATTCAACAGCATATATGGACCGGTTAACGATTCCATTTGAAGTCAAAGCTCGAGAGGGAATACGACAGGCTTATCCAATGACTGATCCAATCAAAGTCCGCTTTCCCAATGGTTATATAACCAAATGTTATCGTTTGGATACTCCTGATCACGTAACCCTGCCAGAATCAATTCATGCTGTTTCGGCTAACTTTCGTATTGCTTTTGATAGTAAAATATCTACATATGGACTGGTTTCTCTGGTGAATACAGGGATTTGGAAAATGATTAGCGGAGAAAAATTTACCGATTTACGGAAAAATATTCTCTATAAACCCGGAAGGGGAAGTGCACATAACATAGTTATTCACCTTAAAGGTTATGATGCTACTGGTGTATTGCATAGACGATGTGTGAATATATCAGATCCGTTAGGACAGACACATCTTACTGCTTTAGGAGCAGCTGTCCAAGCAGAGAACATTTTACAAACATCTGATATTGTGGTTCCGAATTCTAAAATTTACTTTCCGGAAAATTTATTAGATTTGGGTATGAATGCATCTGTAATTTTAGATTTTTATAGGGAATATGGGGTTAATATTACGAAGCAAAATATATAAAAGGTATCGTTCTATTCGTGGTAGTACACATATGGCTATCAAGCAAAGAAGAGCAAATACCCCAAATAACTTAATGGCAGTTTAGTTTAATAAGAATCAATGGTAAAATGATGAGAATTAATTATGCTATGGGGCTGGTCAGTTGTAATTTTATAAAGGAGTTGTAAAAAGTTGAAATATCGCAAAGCAAATATCGATGATATTGATAAATTGGTCGAGTTAAGAAAAAAGCAATTAGTTGATGAGGGGATAGAACCTAATATAGATATTGGTAGAGAACTATATGCTTTCTTTAAAAATAAACTAAGTGAAGGTACTTTAATTCAATGGCTAGTGGAAGATAATGAAGAAACTATAGCTTGTGGTGCAGTAATTTTTTATGAATTTCCACCTTGTTACACCAATAAGACTGGAAAAAAGGCTTATATCACAAATATGTATACTAATGAAAATTATCGTGGGCAAGGAATCGCAACAAAGCTGTTAACTAAATTAGTTGATGAAGTTAAGATTTCAGGTATCTCACAAATATGGCTTGGGGCTTCAAAAATGGGTAGACCAGTGTATAAGAAGTTTGGTTTTATGGAAACTGATGAATTTCTAGAATTAGGGTGTTTTTGCCCATCCACCGAAAAAGGGGAATAAGACAAGATATTCCAATGTGGAAAAGTAACTCTAAAATCAACCTTTATTGTATATTTTGGAGTTACTTGACGTTAACTTTTCTACGGAAAGTTGACACTTTTATCCTATGCCTAAAGGCGGACTGAATTCCTGCATAGGCTTTCCAATATCACTGAATTTGTAATGAAAAGTTGTGAACAATTGAAAAAATAATGGTTGAAATAATGAGAGGTGAGAAGGAGTTTATTTCTAATAAGCGAAATATTATAGTGTATTGTTTTATCCTAAATTATTTGTAAAGGTGGATACATAATGACAGTAAAGAAGCTTTATTTCCTCCCAGCAGGTCGTTGTATGTTGGATCATTCTTCAGTTAATAGTACACTTACACCGGGTAAACTACTAAACTTACCTGTTTGGTGTTATCTTTTGGAGACAGAAGAGGGACTTATTTTAGTAGATACAGGTATGCCAGAAAGTGCTCTTAATAATGAGAATCTTTTTAAAGGTACATTTGTTGAAGGACAAGTTTTACCTAAAATGAATGAGAACGATAGGATCGCAAATATTTTAAAGCGTGCCGGATATGAGCCAGAAGATCTTCTTTATATCATTAGTTCTCACTTGCATTTTGATCATGCAGGAGGAAATGGCGTTTTTACAAATACACCAATTATTGTACAGCGTGCTGAATATGAGGTAGCACTCCACAGAGAGGAATATTTGAAAGAATGTATATTGCCGAATTTAAACTATAAAATCATTGAAGGGGATTATGAAGTAGTGCCAGGTGTGCAATTAATATATACACCGGGACATACGCCAGGGCATCAGTCATTATTAATTGAGACGGAAAAATCAGGTCCAGTGTTGCTAACTATTGATGCATCATATACGAAAGAAAACTTTGAAGATGAAGTACCGTTTGCTGGATTTGATTCGGATTTAGCTTTATCTTCAATAAAACGTTTAAAAGATGTTGTTAGGAAAGAAAATCCGATTATTTTCTTTGGACATGATATGGAGCAAGAAAAGGGCTGTAAAGTGTTCCCAGATTATTTGTGATATAGCATATAAAAAGTCATGAGCTCGTTAGCTCATGACTTATTGATTTGGGGTGTTTGTCATATATACATTGATACCACTGAGTCATTTACTACGAGGAGAATACTTCATTCCTTTCTTTTTTTCTCTTACAGCTTGATCTTGTAATCGTTTTTGTTGCTGTTGTTTTGTTAATCGATGAACAATTACACGAGTTGGCAATTTATCAATCATTCCTACATAAGCATCAGCTATTTCACATGTTTGTCCTGGTTGAAGAGAGTTCATTAACGTCTCCATATCTATCTTTATATACTCTGTACCTTTCTTAATCCTTCCATCTTGAAAATAATCAGGGTTAGGATTTTTTTGATAAATACGTGTATTCGACTTGATACGAGAGATATAGTAGGCTTCTTTATCTTGTATATATTGAAGATCTTTTAAATGAAAATAGCCTAAATCTCGGATACATAAATCATTCGCTGTCACAGTTGGGGCACACAGAGAGCCGTAAGTGCGATCATGTTGTTTACCTGGACCTGTATGAATATGTAGGAACTGTCCACTTAACAAATCATACTCAAGTTGAATTTTTATCCCAGCTGTATGGCTGCATCCTCCTGCACCTGGATAAACCGATGAAAATACATCGGGAAGTTGAAATGCAGTTGAATCTAAAATACGAATACGCTTGAAAACAGAAGTGTATGGAGAAGAAATCGGCATAGATGCGACCAATTTTTTGCTTAGTAGTTCGGCTAGTAGGTGTTGTAAAAGTTGGACGGCCGCCTTATTAAATCGTTGAATCAGTCCTTCAGGACTGATAAGTACTGCTGTTGATGCTTCTAAACAGCTAGATAACTGAGTTAAAGAAGTCATAGCTACATTTTGGCTCACCCATACACATAAAGCTACTAAATTTTTTGCTTGGTATTTACTAGTTCGTTGTACAAAACCAACATCTCTAGCAAGATCCCGTAAGGTATTTGGAGATAAAAAAATTTGAATCTCTTGAGCAAATAGTTGTAATTCGTCAGACACAGAAACAGACATAAAAAACGCCATCCTTTCCTATGATTCTACAGAAAGAATAGCGTATTTTTTCATTTCAGGTGGGATTTAATTTTGCCAGCTTGTGATAGGGCACTAAAACTATCGTTATATTTTAATGAAATAGTTAAAATTTTGTAATCATTTTCTTCTTTTTTAAAATTAATAACATCATATAGGCGGTAAAACAGCAAAAGTTGATATTATTTTGAATTTCTTCATCGCTCATAATTGTTTTTTGTACATCTGGCAACGCTTTGATTCTGTCGATCCGCCATGGTACCTGAAAGTTTTATTTTTTAATGGTTACTTGGAATATAGGTTTTGAAGTGTTCTTGATGTAGTTTTACTTTATATACGATTCCTTATTTTTACATAAACACTTACTTCATAGTTTCTTTCTGTTGTGGCCGATAAAACGTATCTACCAACCGATTATACTCACTTCTTGAAATTTCTTTATTATACAGTTTAATTAATAAATCTTTATGAGCTTTCGAAAGCGCTATTTTGTCAATGAATTTTGGGTACATATATTATTCTCTCTCCGTCTGATAAATTATTATGTTGCATTTTGCCTACTTCCCTTGAATATTATAATGAAAAAATAAATATAATGCGAAGGTATTCCAATCTTTCATATCAAATTTAATTTTTCTATAGAAGAAACTTATCCAAAATAGTGAAATCATTGGGGTTCAATTTATGAAAATAATTGGCCTGAAAAATACTTTTTATAAAATAATATGAAGAAGCAAAGTAGCATTTCTTATAGGAGCATTGCTACAAAAAGTAGATGAAAAAATTATATAAAATTACTGTAATCCCAATTATTGAAATAGTATTTGAAAAGGAGGGGAACTCAGTTTGAAGTCAATGGGGACATAGATGTCCCTATTACTTTACTAGAGAAAAGTAATAGTTGAGTATGCTTGATAGATGTGAGAACCATATGAAGCATATATCTATTAGGTATGATGGGAACAAATGAGTTTATAAACTCATTTAACCAATTCGTAGCTAGGGGCTAGGAAAATAGAATGGGTATAGCTGTATTGTTCTACTAATATTAGGAACCTTTGCTTTCTTTTCTCTACTTGTTCTTGTAATGTAATCCTATTTAACACGTCTTTTTCTCCTTTGAATACGATTGAGGATGTGGGTAGTCTGTAGACTAATACATTTATTGTAACCTGGATATATTGAGAAGGAATATGGAACAGATCTAATGAACTATAAATATAAAATACACTCGGGAGGTTTTTATATGGAAAAAATAATTACAGTAAAAACAGGGGATTATGTCCAATTTCCTTATCGTTACAATCCTTCCTTAAAATTAACTGGATATGTGGTAAATGTTCTAACAAATACAATTGTTGTAGATGTTTCAGAAATACTCCAAATTCAAGAAAATGAATTAATAGAAATTCGTCAAGTTGTCAAACATGGCTGTTATGAAAGGATTAGTAAGCATGGAGAGAAGAGTATTTCCTAAAAAAGTGCTCCTAGATAAATCTAGGAGCACTTTTTTTGATGTAGTTACTGGTTTCATTGGATGGTGAACACCAGCAGTTAGATAATAACTTATGAATTTAAGATACTCACCTTGTAAACCCTCTCATCTTTTATCTGTTAAGAAAGTTTGTAACAGAACCTAAAAATAAATATGAAAATTTGTGTTAATTTATTAACTTTAATATGATTTTTTTCTTCAATTATAGTATTAGCAATATGATTTTACTATGTTTATAGAGTATATATAAAGATTTAAGATGATAAACTATCTTATAAAAGGCTATTATCTAATTATTTATCTGAAAATTGAGAAAATATGTGTAGATAGATATTATTGTAAATACATATATAATTCATTTTAATTTTCTGACATTAATTATCGGTATTCTTATAATAATCTTTGGTGTATATTGTGATAAATACAATGTACGGTGTCAGTATTTAAAAGGTTATATATCATAACTTAAAGGGGGAAGAAAACTATGAAAATGAAGAGTAAGATGATCATGACAACAGCGCTTGCAGCTACTTTAGCTACAGGTGCATTACCTACTACATCGGTATTTGCTGCAGAAAAAGAAGCACCTATTCAACAAAAAGAGTCACAAATTAGTATTCAACCGTTTGCACAGAATAATTTGGAAACAGCTGTTAATGCTGCTTTACATGGTCCCGAAGTCAAAAAAATCAAAGTATTCGAGCACGAATTTAATGTAAAACCAATTGAAGTTGTAAATTTAGCTGGCGGTAAAAAATATGTTAAGGGACAAATTTCTCATCATTTAAGTTTTCGTCCAGATGATCAATTTTATTATGAGTTTACAGTACAAGATGGAAAGGTGATAGATAAGCCTGTATTTAATATTGATAGGGGTGGTTTTACACCATTTGTGGCTCCGCTTTTATCAATTCTTGCTGCGTATAATGGAATCCCAGTTAATCCAAATGATTTAAACTCACTTGGTCAACAGATGGGAAAAGTTATAGATGGAAGCTGGGAACAAGCAGCACAATCTATTGCCACTGTAGTTAGTTTAACTTTTAATGAGTAGAAATTGAAGGGGAAATAAGTTTTTGTTTAGTTTTGCAGAAGCCCATTTTTCGTAAGTATCCTTGTTATAAAAAGCTTTTAAATAAATATAAACCATGTATTAACACACCTGTTATATTTTCTTAATTTGTTAACCATCTTGTCTATCATTATATGTAACAAAATAGGAGTCTTGTTTAAGACTTCTGTTTTGTTTGTATAAAAAATGAGTGGCTTCGATTCTTTTTAAGATCCGTGAAGTATGATGAAGAATGGTGTCTTTACATGTCTATGGTTCGGCTCTATGAAATTTGTATATGCATGAATCTGATGGTTGTTGGATGAACCGCTATGGCCCTTCAAAATTTCAAGTAACAGACCGCTATCAAAAAATATTTTTAAGCAGAAAATCTCATTATTCTGGGAAAAGAAGCAATGTATATTGTAAAAAAACGTACCTTATTTTATGAGACGAATCTATTAAAAATTAGGAGAGATATAATGAAGAAAATAAAAATGAAAAACATCTTAAAAAGTGGAATCCTTACTTGTTTTACACTTGCAAGTTTATGTACGACTTCTACAGTATTTGCTGATAGTCATCCAGGTTATTCCTATGAATCCAATATAGGCTATCAAAATCCAACATGGATGTCAAAACTAGAAGATACAAAAAGAATAAGCGAAGTATCTATCCCGGGGACTCATGGTTCAATGGCTTTACATGGGGCAAGTTTTATTGATGAAAATTTGACAAGAAATCAAACAATGACCCTATCTCAACAATTCAATGCAGGAATTCGTTATGTAGACATGCGTGTTAAACGTGTAAAAGATACTTTTGCGATGCACCATGGAATTGTAAATCAAAAAGCAATGTTTGAAGATGTATTAAAAGAGACAATTCAATTTCTAAGAGATAATCCTAAAGAAACTATTTTAATGCGTTTAAAGGAAGATACTGATCCTGAAAGTGGCTCGCTATCATTCGAGGAAATATTTAAAAATTATAAAGACCGTAATGCTTCCTATTTTTGGGATCCGAATTCTGTACCATCCTCAGAAAAAAATAATCCTAAGTTAGGAGATGTTCGAGGGAAAATTGTAATATTACAAAATTTCTCGGCATCTCAAGAATATGGTATTAATTATGAATCTTTGAATACCCAAGATAAGTTTGAAGTTGGCACTGGACCAGACGGAATGTATGAAAAATGGAATGCGGTGAAAACCCATCTTCTAAATGCAAATAATAACTTTAACAATGGTAAGATCTATCTCAACCATTTTAGTGGCACGGGTGGTGCAGCAGCATTATTGAATAATTGTTACCCTTGGTTTGTTGCAAGCGGAAAAGAGAGCAGAAATACTAATAGTAATCCAAAACTGATTCAAAAAAATGTAACAAATGAATGGAGAGATTTCCCTCGAGACATAAATGGACAAGTATTTTATGGGGGAATGAATACACTTGGAACTGATTTCATACAACAAGGTGGTATTAAGCATTCTGGTATTATTGCTGCTGATTTTCCTGGACCAGGTTTAATAGATAGTATTATCAGATTAAATGGGATAGACTCAAGTGAAAAAGAAATATTAATTTCCCAAATTTCTTCTGAATCGAAGCCATTATCTGGACAAAAAAATCGATCAAGTCAAAACTTTAGCATTAATAATTTACCTACAGGAACAAAGGGGTTAAAATGGGTTATCGAGCCTACAGAAAAAGATAATGCTTCTACTATTTCCTTCAATGTTATGATCGATGTTTCTCTGGGGACGGATTCTGTTCGTTGGGGAAACATTTCGAATGGATCAAAGACTGAAGCATATACAAATTCTAAATACTATATTGCAAACCCAAGTGGCGCAACGAGCAAATTTACAGTGAAAATATACGCTATTACAAATTAAGGTTTTATTGTAAAGTTTTTTAATAAGGGTAAGGTTCTTTGAACTACTCACCACTTAAGATCCTCGCGGACTGTTTGAAGTGGTGAGTAGTTCAAATCAAAGCATAGTGAAGTATTGCTAGCTATGATTCGTATTCAATTTATGCTACGAACCTTATGGTCAACATGTACTGTCAAACCAGTTAAAAAACAGGAAATAATATGTAATTATAAAAACTTATTGAAAACGCTAACATAGTTGGCTATAATCAGGGTATAAAACTTCAAATGGATTGTGACTGTTCGGCAGGCAAAACCTAAATTATGGTGAAACCAGATTTTGAAATACTGGATTCTAATTAATTTAGGTTTTTTTATACTCTAAAGTATGTAGCTGCTGCTGAGCAATCAATATCTAAAAACCTAATAAGGTGATGATATATGCTCATAAAAAAAGTTTTTAATAATAATGTTGCTTTGGTAAACCGAGCTGGAACAGAAATGATTGTCATGGGTAAAGGAATTGCTTTTCAAAAAAAAGTAGGTGAATATATTGATGAATCCATAGTGGATAAAGTATTTGTGCTAGAGAAGGAAAGTCAAGTATCGAATAAATTATTACAATTAATTAATGAGATTCCTACGGAACACTTCGAGCTTACTACCCAAATTGTGGAATATATAAAGAAACAAATTTCTAACTCAATTAGTGATAATATTTATCTTACCTTAACTGATCATATTAACTTCGCAATTAATCGATTTCAACAAGGTCAAATTATTAGGAATCCTTTATTTTGGGAAATAAAAAAGTTTTATCCAGAAGAGTATAATGTTAGTTTAACAGCTCTTACAATAATTAAAGAACATACTGGATTTGAACTACCAGAAGAAGAAGCTGGTTCCATTGCCTTACATGTAATTAATGCACAACAAGATAATATAGTAATGGAAGAAACCATTATGGTAACAAAAATAGTAGGAGAAATTTTAAAAATTGTAAACTACCATTTTGGAATCAAATTAGATGAAAAATCTCTGAACTATAATCGTTTTGTGACACATTTAAGGTATTTTGCTTATCGTCTCTCTCGTAATGAACAAATAGTAGAAGAAGATAGATTATTATATCAACAAGTTAATGAAAGTTATCCGGAAGCTTACGGTTGTGCAAAGAAGATAATGGCACTTTTAAAATCTAACTACAATCAAAAACTTACAAAAAATGAGATTACTTATTTTGTTATTCATATAAATCGTGTTACTCAAAGAAAATTAAATCAAAATGATTAATTTACAGGATTGTGACTGTTTGGCAGGCAAAACCTGAGTTGAAGCTTATGTATATACATAGTTTCAACTCAGGTTTTTTATATTTCTGATGCTACATTTTATAGCATTGATCCTTATCTAATCAAAAATTAAGAAATTCTCTTAGAAGAAACCTTTTGTTTCTCCAATTTCCTTTTTTTGTGTCCAAGGGATTCAGATTTTGAGTACAAATCTCTAAGGAAATTCTGGATATCTTGATATATATAATAATTTTTAATAATAAAGGAGTGTGTAGAATGAAATATGAAAAATTATCAAAAAAGATTATACAAGGAATTGGAGGAAAGGAGAATGTCAAAAGCGTTGTCCATTGCGCTACGCGTCTTCGCTTCCAACTAAATAATAAAAAGCTTTTAGACAAAGAAAAGTTAGAACATTTAGAAGGGATACTTAGTGTTGTTGAGAGTACAGGACAAATTCAAATTGTAATTGGTTCAAATGTTGCAGATGTGTACAATGATTTAGTTCAAGTAGGAAACTTTAATAGTGGATCTGTTCAATCAAATAATCAACCAAAAGAAAAGGTAAAGCTCACAGCAATGATTTTCGAATTAATCTCTGGTACGTTTACACCGCTCTTAGCACCACTTGCTGGAGCTGGGATGTTAAAGGCGATATTAGCAGTATTAGTTATGTTTGGTGTTCTTTCTGAAAGAAGTGGTACGTATGGAATCCTAGCAGCAGCAGGAAATGCTATTTTATACTTTTTACCTGTTATGATTGGTATTACTCTTGCTATTAAACTTGGTGCTAATGGATATATGGGTGGAATTATTGGAGCTTCATTATTAGAACCGAATTTTACTAGTCTAATGAGCAATGGAGATACAACTTCATTCTTGGGAATTCCTGTCCTATTAATGGATTATTCTTCAAGTATCGTTCCATCCTTTATTGCTGTACTTATTTATGCACAATTGGAGAAGTTCCTAAAAAAAGTTATCCATAAAGATTTACAATTATTTCTTTCTCCAATGATTTCATTGATTATTATAGTTCCATTAACAGTACTAGTGTTTGGGCCATTCGGAATTTATGTAGGGAAAATGATTACCTCTAGTATTAACTTTTTAAGCGAACACAGTGGATTACTGACTGGTGCAGTGATTGGAGGTACAATGATTATTTTAGTTGTCTTTGGACTTCATTGGGCACTCATTCCAATGAGTATCGAAAACTTAACGAATGGTGGAGATCCAATAGATCCAATGTGGGCAGCAAGTACATTTGCACAAATGGGAATCGCTTTAGGAATTTTTCTGAAAACGAAAGACAAAAAACTAAAATCTCTAGCAGGATCTACTACAATTACAGGTTTACTTTCTGGTGTAACAGAACCAATTATTTATGGCTTAATTTTAACTCATAAACGTACCCTAGCTTACGTCATTATTGTTGGTGCTATCGGAGGCGCATTTATTGGGTCATTTAAAGCCGAAGCGAAAGCGTTTATGCTGCATAGTATTTTTACACTAGGTGGTTCTACCACTCCATGGTTACCTTACTTTTTCATGATCTTACTTACAGTTGGTGGAGCTACACTGCTTACTTATTTCTTTGGATATGAAGATAAACCTTCAAAACAGAAGGGAAAGATGGAAGGGGAACCTAAGCAGCTGAGGAATCCTAATAACACGAAAAAAGTATTAAACAAACAAATAATTAACAGCCCATTATCTGGACAAGTCATCCCATTATCACAAGTAAACGATCAAGTATTTTCATCCGAAGCAATGGGTAAAGGTATAGCTATTGATCCTAATAAGGGTGAGGTGATTTCCCCAGTAAACGGGACTGTGACTACTATGTTTCCAACTGGACATGCAGTGGGAATTACCTCAGATGATGGAATCGAGATTTTAATTCATGTAGGAATTGATACAGTTCAATTAGATGGAAAGTATTACACTAAGCTTGTAGAAACAGGAGATTCAGTGTCGATGGGGCAATCTTTAATTCAATTTGAAATCGATAAAATTAAAGAAGCTGGATATGAAACAACGACACCTATTATTGTGACAAATAGCAATCAATTTCTAGATATTATTCAAACGACGAATCAATCCGTCTCAACTAATGCGAATTTATTAACAATAGTTAAATAGGGGGTATTAAATATGAAACCATTCACTAAACCGTTTCCTGAAAATTTTTTATGGGGTGGAGCAACAGCAGCGAATCAAATTGAAGGGGCTCATAAAGAAGGTGGAAAGGGTCTTTCTACAGCAGATGTACTACCAAATGGTGTCTTTAGCCCACCAAATTTCTTACTAAATGGAGATTGCCCTTATCATACTGCAATTGACTATTATCATAACTATAAACAAGATATTGCTCTCTTTGCAGAAATGGGATTTAAATGCTTCCGTATGAGTATAGCATGGACTCGAATTTTTCCAAATGGTGATGAGTCTCAACCAAGTATAGAAGGATTAGCTTTCTATGATCAAGTATTTGCCGAATTGAAAAAATACCACATTGAGCCTATCGTAACAATATCTCATTATGAAATGCCTCTCAATTTAGTGAGAAAATATGGAGGATGGCGAAATCGTAAACTTATTGATTTTTATTTAAATTTTGCCACTACTTTATTTGAACGCTATAAACACGTGAAATATTGGTTGACGTTTAATGAAATTAATTTTGTAATTCATGCTCCTTTTACTGGTGGGGGACTCGAGTTTAAAGAAGGGGATCATAAGCAAAATATACAGTATCAATCGGCTCATCATCAATTTATCGCAAGCGCTTTAGCTGTAAAATCAGGTCATGAAACGATAAAGAATAGTAAGATAGGTTGCATGCTTGCCTATGCGCCAACTTATCCACATACTTGTAATCCTGAAGATGTATGGAAAGCTATGATGTTAGATCGTGAAACAGTATTCTTTACTGATGTTCAAGTTCGAGGATATTATCCGTCATATACTGAAAAATATTTCGCTGAAAATCAAATACAAATCACGATGGAACCTGGTGATGAGGAAATTCTCTCATCCCATAAAGTAGATTACCTAGGTTTTAGCTACTATAATAGCGGTACGGCATCTGCATCTCCTGATAAATATGAAACTTCTGCCGGTAACTTACAGGTTGGTGGTGTTAAAAACCCATACCTAAAGGTCTCAAATTGGGGATGGGAAATTGATCCAAAAGGTTTACGCATAGCCTTGAATTTGTTATATGATCGATACCAAATACCTCTATTCATTGTTGAAAATGGTTTTGGAGCAATAGATGTACTAAATACAGAAGGTACAGTACATGATGATTATCGAATTAATTATTTGAAATTTCATATTACAGAAATGAAAGAGGCCATCACTGATGGAGTCGATTTATTAGGTTATACTACATGGGGACCAATTGATTTAGTAAGTGCATCAACAGCAGAAATGAAAAAGCGTTATGGATTCATCTATGTAGATAAGGATAATGATGGAAATGGAACCCTAAAACGTTATAGAAAAAAAAGTTTTGCATGGTATAAAAATGTTATTGCCTCTAATGGTGATAATTTGGATTCATTTTGAAATTAAATTTTAACACATTATCCGAAAAAATTCTCTTTCCTCAAGCGTGTACAGGGGGATAGCCCAACGATAGGTGGGAGAAATCTTTCGGTTTGGTGCAGCCAAAAGATTTCTGATAAACTAGAAACGGTTCTGTTGTAAAGTTTCTTAACACATAAAACGGTGAGGAAATTACTGAAGCCGCTAATAATTTTTGTAATACGTTATACGACGAAAAGACGAGGTCTGATTGAAGACTTCGTCTTTGTTTATTTCGTTGGAATCTATAATTAAAGAGTATAAAGAGAAGAAATAAAGTAAAGTATGAACCACCTAACTAACACATATTACTTCATAATGCACTTAGTAATTATATAATTTTTATATAGCTATATGGTTTATTATCTTGCAGTAGGGGGGGATTTTGAAAAAGAAAGAAGAAGCATATTATCTGCATGCGTGCTAAGGGACAAAATTACGAAATTCATTAAAATAGAACCATGGCGTTCATTGAAAGAAGAAATGAATGTTTTAGGTTTCACGGACAGTGATATTTTTTAAGTTCAAATGGTATTATATGATCCGAATAAAGGCAATAAGCAAAAATAAAAGCAAGATAATAGGGATCACGCCATATCACCATCAAGCTAAGAAAAGCAAATACCCCAAAACGAAAAAATGGACTAAAATCTCATGGACATCTATGAAAAGACCAAATTTTCTTTTTGGGGCGCTTCAAAATGTTAGCTAGATGGGTCTGTTGCGTAACCCCTACTATCAAATTTGCGTACGCTTTATATAACTACCAAAAATCCCTATCGTATATCCTAATAAACCGACAAATAAGATATCTCCACCATTTGAAAAAAAAGAATTGGATAAAAGGATGGATGTTTTTTCATTAACAAATAATTGCTTTATAAATGGTGTGATTGCCAATAGACGTACTAAAGCATAAAAAAGGATAACTTGCCAACTTGTAATGGAAGCGTCCTTAAATATTATTTTTTGGCGTTCATCTCCCTTTGATAATCCTCCACCTTCCCCTGCTAAGTTGCGTGTAAACAAGCTGAATATTCCAACCAAAATAATTATTAAAACAATTCCCATTCTAATCTTTCCTTTACAAATAAATTTATTGTTTATGCATGCAAATTAAGAATTTCGCCTTCCAACAAACATATGGCTAATTTGGTAAACGATAGGATATAAAAAGACTAAAAAGATTAACGGTTTGTTATGCATATGGTTAAAGTTCCATGTCCCTTCTGATATAAATAAAATACCTACAGTTAATACATACATTATAAAACAACAAATTGATAAGCTTTTCTGTCTAATATGTAAAAACATTTCATCGATAAAATGATTGTTCTCTTTTTTACCTTTTAAAATTCTCTTCATAAATAATGATTGCAAAATGATTGTAGCTACAAATAACGTGGTGATAGAGAGCTGTTGCTTCTGATACCACTCAAGCGCAAGTAAACCCATAATCAAAATGTAAAAACTAGTAAATAAGATATTAATTCCATTCTTCATTTGTTTTTTCTCCTCATCTAGCTTTTATAAATAAACAATTTATCAACTGTTACACAAAGATTTTTCGCTAAACTAAAAGCCAGTTCCAATGTAGGATCATATTTATTATTTTCTATCGCATTAATCGTTTGTCTTGAAACATGACATAATTTAGCTAAATCATCTTGGGAAAGTTTTTTCTCCTTACGTAAAATTCGAATTACATTCTCCATTTATATAAACATCACCCCTAATTTTGTCAAAAACTTTTCACATCATTAGTTTACCTACTTAAGTAATGAATGTCAAAAACTTTTTACATTTATAAAATACAAAGGATGCTCCTACTACATTTTAGATAGAAAAAACGCCATCCTTTCCTATGATTCTAAAGAAAGAATAGCATTTTTTTCATTCTAGAGGGCATTTCTTTTTATTAGGGGTACGGAAACGATTCTGGGTATGAGGGGCCACTCTGGGATTTAATCACAAATTAAAAAAGAACTTTAATCAAGTTCTTTTAATCTACGATACAGGGCGGCCTGACTCACACCTGTAATTTGGCATATATTTATATCTGTTTATGAAAACTATGTAAGCCTTGAATTGACGCATGAGAACTTAAAATCGCTTATTTACGATATTGTATTGGTTAATGTAAATAAAATAAAAACTTGGGGAAATACTTTGAAAGTTTACGACGAAAGCGAAAAACAACTATTACAAATTTCCTTTAAACCAAATTTTTCATTACAAACTAGGTTTTAAAATAATAAAAAGGGTCAATCATTAATCCTTTTTATTTTATGTTTAAAACCTAGAACGCCTTACATATTCTGAGAATGATATAAAAAGTAGAGCATAACTAAACTCCTTTGATTTTTTTCTGAATGTTAAATTATAGTTCTCATTTACAGTATCACTTTGAATAAATTTCCAGAGTGGCCCCTCATACCCAGAATCGTTTCCGCACCCCTAATATGGAAGTTTTCTACATAAAAAGATACTTCTTTTTATATTGGGTTTCTTTATCTTAACTAGAAATTATTTATCAATATCTATCCAGGAAGAAATTTGGAGGTATTTGTAAAAAGAAAAAGAATGTTTATAATTGCTAGATAAAAAAAGTTTAAAAATGTAGGAGGATGTTAAAATGGAAAAAACAATGATGGTAGGTACAACAAATATGATGATGTCTATGGAAAAAATGATGTGTGAAATGAAGTGTATGAAGATGATGATGAACAACATGATGCAAATGAATGTAAACATGGATAAAGCTATGATTAATACAATGCATGAATGTGATGAAATGATGACTTCTACTATGTCTATGATGAAAGCTATGAAAGAGAAATGCTGTTAAAACATATTGGTATTTCATTAAGTATGACACATGGTCTTTTATATGATTTTTAGCTGTCATATATGAATGTACATTTGCATTTTATTTCTTAGAAGACGGTTCAATATTGACCGTCTTTTTCGCTTGTAGACCTCACCTGAGAGGTAAGGCAACATCGCCCTCAAGATAAGGGGAACAAAATATAGAATTAAGGTGTTTAATTTCAAATGAAATTGCTTCTTTTTATCTGAATTCCACATGAAATTTAGTGTCAATGATTCCAAAAGCAACTTTACAAGGGAATGGATTTTCCCCTGTTGAAGCAGCACGCATACAAGAAAGTACCCAATATTCAAGATCTAAAGGTAAGCGGTATACTTGAATACTACTATCATTGTTTTTTACTGTTACGATTGGGGCATTCACCCTATTTGTAGCAAAACCGTCTGTTGTTATCATTGCTACTGCATCGTTAGAATGAAAACCAACACTGAAAACTTCGTAAATCTGTCCATCCTTTTCATTAATAATCATAGGTATATTTAGTAAGGGATAGTTCTTTATATCATTATGAATAACTACTCCTGCTGCGTTCTTTCTTATCTGATTCCCTTGCATTTTTACACTCCTTTAAATGATCTTAGCTTGATAACGTCAATTTATTCTATTTAATATCTATTATATTAGAGAATTGCAGTTTCATCTTGTTATAAAAAGCATTAGTGCATATGACAGCGCTATTTGACGGGTCAATATCAACAATGGTCATATAATTAGAGAGAAAATAACCGTCCTCATAATATGTAATCATTATTTCTTCTTTAGATACCAAGAAGCATAATAACATGTTTTCAATTCGTTCTTTTTCTTCACTAGTTAAGATCGGACGGGTTACTTTGTGTTGTTCCTTAATGATTTCACGTATTCCGTCAAACTGTGGTGTTAATGCGGCGAATGGAGCCCACTTTACCATTCCACGCCCTTTGGGCATATTAGCGTTATTCATGCCTTATTTCCTCCTATTAGTGAGTTTCTGTGTCTAGTTGTAGCGCTATGCGTGTAGGAAATCCCACGTAAAATACTGTTCTTCCCAAACTTTGTGCGTATTTCATCCATTACTTTTGTTAGCTTCACTTCTTGTTCTCGTTGCGTGACATTATCGAAAAGAGAAATTTGTTCCTCTCCTTCTCAAATTAAATTCGTTAGAGAAATGTTTATGCTGCGGATGGGTTCTCCAGTATATTGTTCATGTAAAAAGTATGTACAAATCTTATAAATATCCATTGTTAAGTTAGTAGGACGGCTTAAAGTATGTGTTTTTCTAATCCCACCGTTATAACTCTTGCTATAGCCAACAGAGAATTGAACGGTTTGAGCAAGTTTGTTTTGCCTTCTAAGGCGATAACAGACTTCTTCAATGTGTTCCAGTAGAACAATCGGAAATTCTTCTATCGTATAGTCACGCATTAGAATTTGGCTTTTCCCGATTGAAGTTGTAGCAGGGACGTATTTCTCCGAAATACGGCTGAAGTCGATGCCATTACTATGTAAGTGCAATTCCTCTCCGATTTTGCCGAAACTCTGTTTTAAATATTTTAGAGGATAATTAGCTAAATCCTCGATGGAATGTATTCCCTTGCGATTCAACTTTTCTTCTGTTTTGTACGAAATGCCCCAAAACTTATTAAGTGGTCGTATGCTCCATAATTTCGTAGGGACATCCTTATACTTCCAAAATGCAATCCCGTCTTTGTTCTTCTTTGCTTCTATGTCCTAAAGCAACCTTACTCATTAAAGGGTTAGGAGCAATTCCGATGGTACATTCAATACGTGTATGTTGATATATTTCACGTTTAAATTTCATAGCAAATTCATATGGATCGTTAGCGAATAAATGAATGCTATCAGTAACGTCCAACAGGAATTCATCTATGCTATATTGGTGGAAATCCTCATAAGGAACGTATTGTAAAGCTAACTTTGTTATGTAATTAGAGCATTTTATGTAAGTACTCATAATCGGATTCACAACAAGAATATCTTTTCTTCGAGGAATTTCGTAGAGCCTTGCCATCTTCTTTACGCCCAGAGCTTTTAAGGGTGGTGTTGCAGCAAGAACGATTGAACCATTTCTATTTACATCGCCGACTACAGCCAACTTTGTATGCATAGGGTCTAAACCCATTTTAATGCAACTAACTGAAGCGTAAAAGCTACGTAAATCAACACATAAGATGATTCTATTCGGTAGGATTGAATAGTCATACACTGTGATTCCTCCTCAAATATAATAAGAACATATGTTCGTTTTCATTATACACGAACCTACGTTCTTTTATGAAGAGGTTTTACAAATAAAATTTAAATATAAATGTTTAATTAAGAAATATGTTTGAAGAAGAGTTCAAATCCCCAAAAACGAACCTTTAAGTTTAATTCGTTCTTTCTTTTATGTGCCTTTTTCTTTTTCATAGTATTTCCTCCTTTTTTCTGCATGTTGGTCATTATACTCATCCCGACCTTGTTTTTTAAGTGAAAATCCAAAAAAATGTTTATTTTCAAATTCTCTTATTCCGACAAAACATAGCAAAGACCGTGCGAGCTTCGTCGATGGATTCTAAAAGGGATTATTCCTTTAATATGGAATTTCCCTTATAGGAGGTGGTGTAGCGCTATGTCAGAAGCAGAGATAATATATACCAGCAATGAGGTCTATAGTCGTTTAGGGGTAAGTGGCAGCACCCTTAGAAAGTATTCGGATGTTCTTGAACGTGAAGGATATGATGTTAGAAAGAATAGCGGAGGGAGAAGGGAATATACAGAGTTTGATGTTGTACTTATTGAACAGTTAGTAGAGTTGAGTAAGCAAGATGGCATGACTTTAGAAAAGGCTGCGAAAATGATTGCAAAGCAGTTTGGAATCCATAATAAGAAAGAGGAATCCCAGGGGGCAGATCCCATGCCCATCAACTTAAGAAAAATAAACGCCCCAAAAACGAAAAAAATGAACTGACTTCTCAAAGTAGCTACCTGTAGAGTAAGAAAATTTTCGTTTAGGGGGTACTTCAAAACCTTAGCTTGATAGCGATGTGTTCCATTCTCCAAAATACATATTGGTTCCTGCGGTTATATATTCTAATGCTAGTATTTTTCTATATAGATGGTAGCAAATTAAAATTCATACTAAATAATTGTAATATATGAAGATACGTATAATGGAAAATTTATATATTTTTTGATTTTAATATTTAAAACTTATGTATACATGTTACAATATAGTCCTCGAATTTATTGTATTCTTCTATTTAGAATTTATGGTTCAGTAATCCAACAAAACAACAAGCGGCTGTAGTAAATAGATGTATGAATGAAGTGAAGCAGTTAGAGTGGTTTAAAAAGCCATTAAGTAGAATTATCCAGGGGATATATTCACTTAGTTAAGTTTTAGAGAATTTCTTATGGTAAGGATTTCATACAATTTAATTAGGCCTAAATTAAACCTTTTATCCAATCAAAACTAAAAACCATTTTAATAGAGTGAAGTATATATTTAATACAGTTTATTTGGAATAATTCTTATTTTTATATTTGCTTAAAATAGAAAAATAACATACTTGAAAGGGGGGATAAATAAAACTCCGCTTGTGAAAGCTAAATTGCTATCTCTGAAGATATATGTAAAAGGATATAGTAGTAATTTCATTTCAAATGATACCATAAATAATTGTAGAAAAAGATAAAGGAGTAAACATTTAAATAAATAATATGAGTTGTAAGAATGAAAAGGAGAAGAAAATCGTGTTTAATATAAAAAAAAGATTGGAACAAATAAAGCTAAAAACGAAGTTGTCTATGGCATTTATTGCAATATTAATTATACCTAGTCTTATTGTAGGAATAACATCTTATGATGAGGCGAAAACAGATCTTAATGAAACAATTCTACAAACAGCAAAAGATAATGTAAGTATTTTAGATAAGATTGTTGATGATGAATTAGAAAACAAATATATAGATGTAACTTATTTTGCAAAATTACTCACACAAGGCAATTATAATCCTGATCAATTACAAAATGTGCAGAGTAAATTTGAACAATATATACAGTTACATCCAGAGATAGAAACAATTTATTCCGCATCCAGTAACAATCAATTTATTCATGCGCCTGTTGGAGAAATACCAGAAGGATTTAATCCGTTAGAAAGTAGTTGGTATAAGGATGCAGAAAAAGCGAATGGAGAAATTATTGTTTCATCTCCGTATAAATCAAAAGCTACAGGAAATATGGTAATAGCGATTGCCAAACAAAATGCAGATAAAAGTGGTGTCATTGGTATGGACTTAAATATTGATGATATCGTAAAAACATCTAAAATGATAAAGATAGGAAAGCAAGGTTTTGTAGCTATAGTGGGTCAAGATAAAACTATAGTTGTTCATCCAACATTAAAACCTGGTGAAAAATTAGATAAATCTTTAGCAGATGAACTTTATAAGAAAGAAGATGGAGAGGTTACGTATAGCCTCAATGGTGAGGACCGAAACATAAGCTTTAAGACAAATAAAAAAACAGGTTGGAAAATAGCTGGTGTAATGCCTACGAAAGAAATTGAAGAAGCTACCAATCCTATTTTTTATAAAACATTTGCTATAATAGGAGCTTCTTTATTATTAGGTGGAATTATAATTTTCTTCATTCTTAGATCTATTATTAATCCACTAAGACAATTAGTTATTTCAGCTCAAAGAATTAGTCGAGGAGATTTAACGGAGAAAATTGATATTCGTTCAAAGGATGAACTTGGTCAATTGGGTGATAGTTTCAATGCAATGGCAGAGTCTTTACGCAATATTATTTCACAAATTAACACATCTGCAGGACATGTAGCAGCTTCTTCTGAGGAACTAACTGCTAGTGTAGAGCAAGCAAGTGTTGCAACAGAACAAATTACAAAAGAAATGGAAGAAATCTCACATAGTGCAGAAGTTCAAAATAATGAAGTTGAGTCTGGAGCTAAATTAATAGGTGAGGTAACACGAAATATTCAATGTGTAGCTGATAATGCTTCTGAAGTATCGACCTCATCTTTATACACAAAACAAAAAGCAAATGAGGGGGAACAATTAGTAGAACAAACTGTAACACAAATGCAGTCTATACATAATTCTGTTTCCCAATCCGATACTGTAATTAAATTATTAGATAAGAAATCGCAGCAAATAGGCACTATATTAGAAGCGATTCAAAATATTGCTGAACAAACAAATCTACTAGCACTAAATGCGGCGATTGAGGCGGCTAGGGCAGGAGAACAGGGACGTGGATTTGCAATTGTTGCGGATGAAGTTGGGAAATTAGCGGAACAATCAGGACAATCTTCAATGGAAATTGGAAAATTAATTAAGGAAATACAATTAGATGTACATGAGACTGTTAAAGCTATGAATGAAGTAGGAATAGAAGTACAGTCGGGAATTAAGGTAGCGAATGATACAAAACAAAGTTTTTATGAGATTTCAAATTCAGCGAATGATATCGTTTCCAAAATACATGGTATGGTGGACCTATCAAATAAGATGACATCTGATGCAATGCAAGTCGATACATCTATTAATCAAATAGCAGTATCTGTAAAAGAGAATAGCACAAGTATGCAAACTATAGCTGGTTCATCCGAAGAACAACATGCATCCATGGAAGAGATAAATTCTTCAGCAATTCAATTAGCACAAATGGCCGAAGAATTACAGGAGTTAATAGGTGGATTTAAAATATAAAATTTTGGTATACCCTTAAATTATTAAAATTATTAAAACACATAAGGTTTTATAAGAGCGTATGTTGAATTATTTTGCAATATACGCTCTTATTTTTTGTTTTTTTACAAAAAACCCTAAAATTAGAACGGATAATTACATTCATAAGTGAGGGAATTATAGCAGAAGAATACAAAACAATACCGAGGAATATTAGAAAGGAATTTCATGTAGAATGTAACTGCTCGATAATGAAATGTTTTGATAGACGTTATTTTGAGTAATAGTTGTAGAACAATTTTCGAGCAAAAAGAGGCGAATTCAATGGATTGGCTGTTGGCTGTAATTTCGCTTTCTTTAAGTGATTAAGTAAAAATGACATAATATATTGGGATGGAAAATTGATATTATTTATATATTTATTTGTAAGCCCAGTTGAAAGGAAAATACTGTGTAAGTATTTTTGTGAACATTTGGTGAGCAGTATCATCAATGTGATAAATCATATATTAAGAATATAATAATGTTAAAAGCAAGTGATCGTTATCACCACTTGCTTATGAGGTCTCTAAATAATGAAAATCAAAAAACATACTAAATAGAGTGAACAGGCACCTCATAGATAATATGTACTTCAATTATTAATTCTAAACATTGAGCAATTCTCACGCGTATTGAGTAAAAAATGTGGTTATGATATTTTTGAATAATTTTACGAATTCCTCGAAAGAATGCTCCTTCCTCAAGCGCGTGAAGGGCGTAGCCCAGCGGTAGGTGGGAGATGAATTTCGGTTTGGCGTAGCCAAAAGGCTTTGCTTTTTATTTTGCCTCTGATATAATCAGTCTTATAAATTACAAAGGTTGGTATATCAATGAAATTAGACAGCAATAATCATTCAGTGTTCTTGTTGTATTATCATCTTGTGTTGGTTGTGAAATACAGAAGAAATGTATTTGATGATGATATGTCAGACTATGCAAAAGACATGTTTGTCAGGTTATCTGAGAATTACAACATAACACTGGTAGAGTGGAATCATGATGTTGACCATGTACATATCTTGTTCAAGGCACATCCTAATACAGAGATGACAAAATTCATTAATGCTTATAAAAGTGCAAGCTCTCGACTCATTAAAAGAGATTTTCCACAAGTAAAAAAGAAACTTTGGAAAGAGATGTTTTGGTCAAGAAGTTTTTGCTTACTAACTACTGGTGGTTCACCAATAGACGTGGTAATGAAGTATATTGAAAATCAAGGTGAAAAGTGAGGTGAAATGATATGACAAAGCATAATAAAGCATATAAATTTCGTTTGTATCCAATAGAAGAACAAGCATACCTTATGCGTAAAACCTTCGGTTGTGTACGTTTCGTGTATAACAGAATGTTAGCAGAACGTAAAGAAGCGTACGAAAAATACAAAGATGACAAGGAACAACTAAAGAAACAAAAGCTTCCAACTCCTGCGAAATACAAAGCAGAATTTGAGTGGTTAAAAGAAGTTGATTCATTAGCTTTGGCAAATGCTCAACTAAACTTGCAAACTGCCTATAAGAATTTCTTTAGTGGTCAAAATGACTTTCCAACATACAAAAGTAAAAAAGACAGAAAGTCTTATACAACGAATGTAGTAAACGGGAATATTATGTTATTTCATGGTTATATCAAATTACCGAAACTGAAAATGGTGAAACTGAAGCAACATAGAGAAATCCCGCCAAAACATATCATTAAATCGTGTACGATTTCGATGACACCTGCTGGTAAATACTATGTGTCCATCTTGACTGAATATGAAAAAGAGATTGTACAAAAAGAAGTACAAAGTGTAGTTGGATTAGACTTCGCAATGGCTGAATTGTATGTGAGTAGCGAAGATGAGAAAGCCAATTATCCTCGCTTTTATCCTCAGATGTTAGACCGATTAGCGAAGGCGCAACGAGTATTAGCCAGACGTGTGAAAGGTTCAGAGCGCTGGAATAAACAACGCATTCGTGTAGCTAAGTTACATGAGAAAGTAGCTAACCAACGTAAGAATTTCCTTCATCATGAGTCTAAAGAGTTGGCTACTAATTTTGATGTTGTAGCTATTGAAGACCTAAACATGAAAGGAATGTCGCAAGCACTTCATTTTGGAAAAAGTGTCGCTGACAATAGTTGGGGAATGTTCACTTCTTTTTTAGTTTATAAACTATACGAACAAGGAAAACAACTTATGAAAATAGACAAATGGTTTCCTTCCACAAAAGCATGTAGTAGTTGTGGAAATGTAAAAAATATGACATTGTCTGAACGAGTATATTCTTGCATATGCGGTGTAAATTTCGATAGAGATTATAACGCAGCTATCAATATCAAAAATGAAGCAATACGCCTATTAGCGTTAGCATAAATAGCAATAAAATAACCTTTGGAACAAGGGAGTTAGCTCGGCTGTCTTAGGACGAATTCGTTAGCTATCAAAAGTAACGACTAACCGAGAAGCCCCCACTTCAAACAGTCCGTTAGGACGTTAAGTGGCGGGTAGTTCACTTATTGCCGAATTATTTATAAGACAAAGTCTTAATAAAGAGCAACAACAGAAAAATACTGATTTACATTTTTGATGCAAATCTGATGTGATATTGAGACCAGGACTCTTAGGTAATTCAATGATTTTCTATAAAAATACACCTAATACTAATCCAAGACTAATAATTATATGAACTGTACCCCGAATCATGGACACTTAAAAAAAGCCCCATGATTCGTTTTTTTTGTATTTTTATCAAAAAACCGGAACCAACGATAGAAATGAGGTACGGAGAATGAGTAAGATTATTTTTAACGAAATTCAAATGAAACAGCTAGAAAAAAATAAAAATGTATTAAAAGTGTCTGAATGTTAGATTAGCTATTGTTCAGATTTCAAAGTAAGAGCGGTAAAAGAAAATCAACAAGGAAAAGGCCCTATCCAAATCTTTTTAGAGAATGGGTTTAACTTAGCTGTGATTGGTGAGGAAGGCTTTTATACAGAACGCCGTGGGAAAGGAAGCACGTATTGCGTTTTTAGAAGCGGAATTGACATTCCTAAAAAAGTTAGACGAACTCGAAAGGCAGGCGTTACAGGTAAACGTAAAAAGACCGCCTATTACGGGCGGTCGCTTTTCTTAGGACATAAACAAAGGATGCAAAGTGCAACAAAAAATATAGGTAACAAAATTATAAGCGATAGCCTTGCGATAGACTCTTCATAAAACAGGTATTGAATCATCGGCATGTCCCAATATGAAACTTTTAAAACTGCAACTGTATTTTCTCTCGATGTTTCATTTAGTGTTGTACCTATAACTTTTCCGTATACAGTAAATTCTCCGATATAAGCTGGATCATCAACATGACGGAACGGTGTGTCACCTTCAAGCTCAATGTCCGTAGATTTTATATTAGGATATGTATCTTTAATTTTTTCTTTTAATATAGCTAAATCACTTTTACTTATTTTTTGAGGTGCTCCCGTAGTGGCTTGTGCGTATACGTGTAATTTTATGTCATCTTTTTGGATAGCTGACCTACCTACTATTCTATTTGGAGAAAATATAAGTAATATCACATGCAAAATAAAAAAATTACAAAGACTTTAGAGGATTTTTCTAACTTTTTCAATTATCATATCACCAATATATACTAATTATATTATAAGGTATATTAGGTTTTTTTAGTTAGACGTACCAAACTGTTTTTGTTGACTGAGACGAAATTGTTCTTCATACCAACTCACTTTTGCCGTGAGTTCCTCTATTTGAGCTTGAAGTGATTCAATTGTGGGTTGATTTGGATGTGAAAGTGTTGTTTTCATAGATAAATCCATTCGATAAAATTATCCAAATTCCTTTTACATATATGATTTTTATAGAATGGTTCTCGCATGTACGGCTTGATGCCCTTGTTTTTGGTGACTAATTTTCTGTTTATACGGTATTCATAGATAATTAAGTAGTTCAAATTTAGTAAAGAAAAAGAATAAAACATATATGGATGCGGATTGAGTAACCCTATCGCTCTTTTCGAACAAGAAACCCCCATCGTCTTTAGAAATACAATGTAAGAGAGGTTGGATACAGTGCGACATTGAAACACATAAGGTTTTAGTGTTTTAAACGAAATATAGAAGTAATGTAAGGATTTCATGCATATAATAATGTTAATGGCTAAAATTAACAAAAAATTCATTTTAATCAGATAAAAAAGACAAGATTTTAACTTACAATTATGTTAATGCGATTAAAAAAGGCTAATAACTATTTTTCATAACAGTTAAGTTTAGATAGGAAGAGGATAATGAAGACTAAAGATAGTTATAAAATCATTGTAATTGGTGCCGGGACTGCGGGACTGTCCTTTACTGCACATTTATTACGTAATGTATCCCTATTTAAAGAAAGTATAGCGATTATTGATCCATCTAAAAAACATTATTTTCAACCTCTGTGGAGTTTAGTGGGTGGTGGAATTGTTTCAAAGGAGTCTACGATGCGTGATCAAGAATCACTTGTTCCTAATGGTGCGATCTGGATTCCTAAACGTGTTGTTAAGTTGTTCCCATCTGAAAATAAGATTCTTTTAGATGATGAAACTATGCTTGAGTATGAAATTCTTATTGTAGCAGCCGGTATACAAATAAATTGGGGTGGTATTAAAGGGTTGAAAGAATCTATTGGGACTAATGGTGTTTGTAGTAACTATTCCTATAAATATGTTGATTCTACTTGGAGAGAAATTGAAAGATTTAAAGGAGGAAATGCTGTTTTTACCCACCCAAACACCCCTATTAAATGCGGTGGTGCCCCACAAAAAATTATGTACCTGGCCGAGGAGCATTTTTGTAATAGTGAAGTAAGAAAGAATAGCGAAGTTATGTTTTATTCTGCAAACCCTAACATATTTCAGGTTCCACGTTATGCAGATACACTAGATAAGGTGTTAAAAAGAAAGCAAATTATAACGAAATATAATAAAAATTTAGTAGAAATTATTGCCGAAAAGAGAGAAGCTATTTTTGAGGATACGCAAACACTAAAAAAAGAAAGTGTGTCATATAGCATGTTACATGTTGTTCCACCAATGGGACCGCCTAGTTTTATAAAAGATAGTGAAATAAGCGATCATCAAGGTTGGGTTGATATAGACCCTTATACTTTGCAGCATGTACGTTATAAAAATATTTTTGGACTAGGGGATTGTACAAATTTACCCACATCTAAAACTGGAGCGGCAATTCGAAAACAAGTACCTGTCTTAAAACAAAATATTATGGACGTACTGAATGGAAGAGATATGCAGGCTAAATATGATGGGTATACATCTTGTCCAATTGTTACAGGGTATAAAAGTCTTATACTAGCTGAATTTAACTATGAACATGAGCCTCAAGAAACGTTTCCGTTTAATCAAGCGGAAGAACGGTATAGCATGTTTTTGCTAAAAAGATATATGTTGCCATATATGTATTGGAATTTTATGTTGAAAGGAATTTTATAGGGGAAAGATAAAAAGTTGTTTTAAAATCTGAAAAGTAATAGGAAATAAGAAATAGGAGGGAATAGCCATGCTCTTAAAATATTTTTATGATGAAAAATTAGCACATGCTTCCTATTTAGTTGGTTGTCAGAAGGAAGGAGTAGCAATTGTAATTGATCCAAGCCGTTGTATAGAACAATATATAGAATATGCTAGGAAAGAGGGAATGGAAATAATTGCTGCGGCTGAGACACATATTCATGCTGATTTTCTTTCTGGGGCTAGAGAACTTTCTCATCTTTATAAAGCAAATTTATATGTATCTGATGAAGGTGATTGTGATTGGAAATATCAGTATCTTAATGAGATTCAATACCATCTTGTCAGAGAGGGAACTGAATTTAAAATTGGTCATATAAAATTTAAAGTAATTCATACTCCAGGCCACACACCTGAAAGCATTTCTTTTTTAGTAACTGACACGAGCCAGAATAATTATACAAATGAACAACCTATTGGAATATTCACGGGTGATTTTGTATTTGTAGGCGATGTAGGAAGACCAGACTTATTAGAAACAGCTGTTGGTATTAAAGACACTGCTAAAAAAGGAGCAAAGCAACTATTTGATTCTATACAAGAAATAAAAAAGCTCCCTGATTATTTACAAATCTGGCCATCGCATGGTGCAGGAAGTGCATGTGGAAAAGCATTAGGGGCAATTCCAACTTCTACATTAGGTTATGAAAAGATGCTCAATTGGGCATTTCAGTGTAATGAAGAAAATAATTTTATATCTACTCTATTGACGGGACAGCCAGATCCTCCGAAGTATTTTTCATTAATGAAGTATTTAAATAAATTGGGTCCACCAATTCGTAAGAAGAGAGATATTATTAGCATTAATACATTTGAAGAGTTCCAAGAAATCACTAAAAAAGTTCAGCAAATTGTTGATATAAGGGATATAGAGTGTTTTGCTGCGGGTCACATTGAAAAATCCATTAATATTCCGTATAACAATTCTTTTTCAACTTGGTGTGGGTGGTTATTAGACTATAAAAAAGAAACATTAATCATTTTAGATATGGAAAAAGTTAATGTGGAGGAAGTTATTAGAGACTTTGAGTCTATTGGCTTAGATAATATTATTGCTTTTGCGCCTTCAAAAGTAATTCAAAGATTCCATAGTTTAGAGAGTTATAAGGAAAAAACATCAGATGAATTATATCCGTTAATAAAGGATGGAAGTGTTAAGGTTATCGATGTGCGTAGTAAAAAAGAATGGGATGAAGGACACCTTCATGATGCAATACATATTGCTTTAGGTAATTTATTTGAGCAGCTAGATCAAGTTCCTACAGGTTGTCCTATAGTTTTACAATGCCGGACGGGTTTACGTTCTGCTATAGCTGCTAGTATTTTGCAAAGAGCTGGTTTAAAGGGTGTAGTCAATTTAAAAGGAGGATTCCTTGCATGGGGAAAATCTGGATTACCATACTATAAGTAATTTAAAAGAGTATAAAATGTCTTTTTCTTTTTTCAACATTCATCTTTTATTGACTGTCGGGATATTGCAGATGCTGCAGTGGAAGTTTTGATTAACAGGGAGAAATCAGGGGTAATAAAAAGGATAGTCATTATTTAAGCTTTCTCTACGAGCTGACGAATTGCTTCATTTCAATTACTTATCTTGTTATCGTGCCAAAAATCCTCTATTTATTTTACTTGTTCTTTTGTAAATGCAAATAAATTTTCATGTATGGGAAAAGCTTGTTACAATAGTAAAGAATAACTTGGGTACAATTGATAATGAAATGGGGAAAGCTATTAGATGAAAGCAACCGGAGTAACTAGAAAAATAGATGAATTAGGGCGTGTGGTAATTCCAAAGGAACTTAGAAATACGCTAGGTATGAAAGAAAAATCACCATTAGAGATCTTTGTAGAAGGTGAAGACATTGTTTTACAGAGGTATCAGCCTGCTGGTGTTTGTGCGTTAACAGAAGAAGTGTCAAATCGTAACATATCATTAGCAAATGGTAAGATAGCATTAAGTCCAGAAGGTGCAGAATTATTAATAAAAGAAATAGAACAATACCTTGTAAAATAAGAAGCTCCTTTCAAGGGGCTTTTTTAGGTTTAACATTATAATTTCACGTACCGTAATAATTAATAAAAGATAAAACACCACACAAATAGTCTACATTTACTTTTATGTTGAATTAATCCGCTAAATGGATCATGTATTGTTTATTTTGCATAGATTTCTTGCGAAATATGTCCCTAAAGCAGTATTTCAATTTAAATGTGATACGATAGTTATATATTCGTTTTGCTAGTAAAAGGAGATGAGTTTCGATGAAAAACCACAAAAAAGTAAATGGAAAAATCCTTCAAACAAATAAAAAATGGTCACATCTCAAGCGAAAACAAAAAGAACATATTTCTAATTGGTTACGTAGAGAATATACACAGTTTTTAAAAACACATCATAGAAAACCTAGAAAGTATGAACATGATGAGATTCTTCATGAAGTGATGATTCAAATGCAGGAACGTGAAATTTGGATTCTTTATGGTGAAGTAAAAAGATATTATCTAAGCAAAATGGTTTAGAAAAATAGAAAGTGAATGGGAATCACATATATCCAACAGTGAAAAGCAGCAGGTATGAGAAGAAAAGTAAATACAAACAAACCAGGGGGCGCATTTCATGTTTAATTTACAAGAAGATATGTATGAACAATTGAAAGAGAAAAAAGGGGAAGTTACTGTATTTTTAAAGAATGGCGTTCCAGTACGTGGGCAGATCCTTGCAGCAGATAAATTTACTGTCTTAATGATGGTTCATGGTAAACAACAACTGGTATACAAACAAGCCATCTCTACAATCATTAAGTAATACCATAAAGTATTTAGCTCTACCTAGGCAAATTTTACGATCTATGCAATACTAATCTGTTAATATGTACAAATGTAAACAGGATATTAGGGGCACCATATAGTGAAAACGAGTTTTACAAAAGTATGAAAGTAGCAAACTAATATAAACAAGTTGTAATATTGCCATCAACTCAAAAAGAACATGTAGTAATTTCTACATGTTCTTTTTTTAATAAAAATGAAAGTAAACTTTTAGCCGTTTAGTTTACTTTCAAATCATTTATTTAATTAGGTTTATCACAACTTATTCATTTCCCTCAAAAATTCTTATAGAAGTATACCTTTAAAGACATTACTTATATAGTCAAGGATTATCATGTTTAAAGATGTGTTATAAAATATTTTTAAACGTTTATTAAACATCTACAACCTTTATAAATTTCTTAGCGTACAAATTTATCGAAATGATATGGTGACCCCAATTAGGATTACGTTCTTTTAAAAGTACTGGTATATCCGGGTTTAGGTGATTAGTTACAACTGCTTGGAAGTTTTTGTACCAAAACATAATGTATTAATATTTTGACACTTTTAAAGATTTTAATACGTTTTTAATAATAAACGTATTAAAATCCTTCTTTTTCTCATAGATTCATTTAATTATTCTTCTTATCAAGTGAATTGAAATATGTTCATTATCTTATATAAATGAGTATATTTATGTTAAATTGTGTAAATATGTGTCAATAGATAATATGAATATATAAGTATTTGGAAATATAGCGGAGGGATATTATGAAAAGGGGACAGAAACAAAAAACAAAAAATTTAGTGATGATAACTGCCACATTATCTATGTTTGCTACTGGAATAACGCCTTCATTAGAAGTCTTTGCGGAAGAACAAGCACAGCAAAAGAAAGTATCTACAACGTTACAGAATGAAAATTCTGTTAATGTGGAAAATCGAGTATTTGCAGTTCCAGGAAAAGGAGATGTCTCCCAGCTTCAAAATATTGAAAGAAGGGAAAGAAATTTTAGTGCATACGAGCCAACAGGGTTATATGCTAAGCCAAATGAACAAATAACAATTCAGGTACAAGGAAATCAAAGTATACAAGCATATATTGGAACTTTCTCGTTCGATGCTTCTTGGAGGGAAGATTCCAAAATTAAATCATTTACTTTAAATCCAGGTACAAACACAATTCAATCTCCAAATGGAGGAATGATTTATTTTTATAATAAACAACAAGGTGGTACCATTCAAACAACAGTAATAACAGGCGGAACGGCTACTCCTCTCTTTGAACTTGGAAAGCATACGAAACAAGATTTAATAAATATGCTCAATCAATATCCAAATGCACATGCGGTGGAATTAAAAGGGGAGCGCGTATTGATTACTGCTAGCCCAGTTCGTGTTAAAAAATATTTGATAGACTCTAACACAGATCCTGTACAACTCTTAAAAAAAATGGATGAGGCTACTAGAATTCAAGATAAAATATCTGGATTATCTGAAGAACAAGTAGATAAACATTATCTGCATTATGTGGAGGATAACCATTCTCTGGATTATTATATGTATGCATATCCTCACAGAACTGCATATGTAGGAGATGCAATCCAACATGTATTAGACATTAATAAATTTACAAATGATGGATGGGGACCTTGGCATGAGGCAGGACATATGAGACAACAAACGCCTTGGAACTTTAAAAATATGACAGAGGTACAAGTCAATCTTTACAGCCTTGCTGTAGAAAAAGCATTTACATCTAATCAACCTTTTAGATTGCAACAAGAGGGCGCTTATACTAAGGCATTTCAATACTTAGAACAACCTAATAAAAATTATGATGACATTAGTGACCTTTTTGTTAAAGTTGTAATGCTTTGGCAATTACAACTAGCGTACGGAGAAGACTTCTATCCTAAGTTGCATCAGCTGTATAGAGACATGCCTTCAAATGAGATTCCACAAACTGATGAAACGAAAAAACAATTATTTATGATTTCAGCATCAAAGGCAGCAAAACAAAATTTAATTCCGTTTTTTGAGAAATGGGGATTACGCCCAAATAATGATACAATCCAAAAAGTAGCGGCACTAGGGTATCCAAATTTAACGGCTGAAATTTGGAAAAGTACAGATTCTAATCCGGTTAAACCGGATACACCGAATTTTTCGAATATTTTAGAAGGAAACCAGTTTGCATGGTCGATGAAAGGGATTGGTGATTTTGAATTTGTGAAAGTAAATTTAAATAAATCAACAGAAGAAATGCAAATTAATCTAAAAGCAGGTGTACCACATAACTACTTTGATAGTACATATGCAAGTATTAAAGTGCAAAACACATCAGGTAAAGTGGTATATAACAAAGAGATTTATGGAAATAAGCAACAAAATGCTGAGCAAGCAAAAGTTCCGGTAAAAGTAGGCAATTTTATTGAATTCACACATTTAGAAGGTGCGAACAGAGCTACTATTACAAATATGGAAAAAAACATTCAGGAAAGTTTTGGGAATAAAGCGGTCTATGAGATTACAAAAGAGGGATTGAAGAAAGTAGATAACATTGTTAATCCGAAACCAGATACAGAAGCTCCCACACAGCCACAAGGATTATATGCAAGTAACGTTACTTCTAACAGTGTAGAGCTAAAATGGAATTCTTCTACAGATAATGTAGGTGTAAAAGAATATCAGGTATTACGTGATGGACAACTAATTCAAACGGTACAAGGAACGACGTTTACTGATCAAAACTTAACAGCTAACAAGGAATATAAATATGCAGTGAAGGCTGTAGATGCAGCTGGAAATATATCAATTCAAAGTAACATTCTTCCGATAAAAACAAAAGATCAAAATGTATCTTATGAAAAATGGAATCCGAAGAAGGCATATACAAAGGGAGACAAAGTAGAACATCAAGGGAAGGTGTATGAGGCTGTTCAAAATCATCAAGGAAATGGTGACCCGAATTGGATATTTGCGTTATCTTTATGGAAACCACTTACAATCAATTAATATGTAAGAATCAGATGTGAATATAGAACATCATAGATTGGGTCAGTATTTTAAAGAATTACTGGATGTTGCTTGAATTTTGATAGATTTCTCTACTAAGTTATTATTTAAAAATAAAAATTAGAAAAGGAAGTAGATTAGTGATTAGTCAGAAAACGAAAAAAAGATTTAATAAAGTTATTATAATTACCGCAGCATGTAGCATGTTTTCTATGTTTGGAACGTCTATTTCGCACACTAAAGCAGTAACACGTTCAGCTGCTCCTTCAGTTTATGTGAGTCCACAAAATACAGCTTCCTCAGATATTATTAGTATAGACTGGTCACCAGTTCAGACTGCACCTTATACGTATTGGGCTGTACACAACTGGAATGCAGGTGGTGAAGCTGGAGGATATGCTGGTTTTCAACAACAAAGTGGGTTTGATGAAAATGGAAAACGTACTTTACATTTTGCCTTATGGGATCCAATTGCCTCTAAAGAAGCAATAAAGGCCGAATACTTATCTCCGAATTCACAAGCTGGACTCTTTGGAGGAGAAGGAACAGGACTGAAGGTTCAAACAACTTATGGTTGGAAAGACCACAATTGGTACAGAATGACAATGCGTTCATGGCAAGAAAATGGTCATACTAAATTTGGACAATGGATGAAAGATGTAACAAAGAATAAATGGCATCTAATTGCAATTATGGACTTTCCGGTTGCTAATGTTGCATTTAATCATGGATTAGGAATGTTTCAAGAAGACTGGGCTGGTAATGGACAGGATGTTCGAGAAGCACGCCTAAAAAATGGTTATAGTCGAAAGTTATTAGATAAACAATGGAATTCTTGGAATAATCAAAGTATTTCTGGACAGCATGATACTTCTTATCAATATGATGGAGGAGCGACTTCAGAATATGTATGGGTCAAAGCAGGAGGTAATACTCAATCTACCATTGGAACAGGAAAAATATTCACACTAAATCAACCTACTCAACCTGAAATAGGAAAACTAGATTTTGATATACAATCTATATATTATGAAAATGAAAAATTAAATGTATCCTGGAAACTAAAAGAAAATAGCACACCACAATTTAAAGGTAAAATTGAAATTTATAATGATGAAAATATGACAGGACAACCAATCGAGATAATTGATAATATTAAATCTTATCAAAGTGAGATTAGTCAATCTATACTATTATCTACAAATGCTTATGCAAAAATTATATTAACAGATTTATTTGATCAAACTGTTGAGAAAAAGGTACAAATCAAAAATGAATCTCCAAACATTTTAGAAGGTAACGAATTTGCATGGTCGCTAAAAGGGATTGGAGATTTTGAATTTGCGAAAGTAAATTTAAATAAATCAACAGAAGAAATGCAAATTGATTTAAAAGCAGGTGTACCACATAACTACTTTGATAGTACATATGCAAGTATTAAAGTGCAAAACACATCAGGTAAAGTAGTATATAACAAAGAGATTTATGGAAATAAGCAACAAAATGCTGAGCAAGCCAAAGTTCCGGTAAAAGTAGGCGATTTTATCGAATTCACACATTTAGAAGGAGCGAACCGAGCTACTATTACAAATATGGAAAAGAACATTCAGGAAAGTTTTGGGAATAAAGCGGTCTATGAGATTACAAAAGAGGGATTGAAGAAAGTAGATAAAATTGTTAATCCGAAACCAGATACAGAAGCTCCCACGCAGCCACAAGGATTATATGCAAGCAACGTTACTTCTAACAGTGTAGAACTAAAATGGAATCCTTCTACAGATAATGTAGGTGTAAAAGAATATCAGGTATTACGTGATGGACAACTAATTCAAACAATACAAGGTACGACGTTTATTGATCAAAATCTAACAGCTAATAAGGAATATAAATACGCAGTAAAGGCTGTAGATGCAGCTGGGAATACATCAAATCAAAGTAACATTCTTCTGATAAAAATAAAAGATCAAAATGTATCTTATGAAAAATGGGATCCGAGGAAGGCATATACAAAGGGCGACAAAGTAGAACATCAAGGGAAAGTGTATGAAGCTGTTCAAAATCATCAAGGAAATGGTGATCCGAATTGGATATTTGCCTTATCGTTATGGAAACCACTTACTTTGAATTTTTAAGTTGATGGGCGTGGGAATACCACGTTATAAAATGAAATTCGATAAAGGTAAAATCAGTGAAAGTTATAGGGACTAAGGTGCATTCCACTATGTCAGCCAGTTGCGAAAGGTTAGGAAACTACCAAATTATATTCATGTTGGCTATTTAATTCCTCATGCCTTTAAGTATGGAAATTATTTTATATAAACGAGAATCATGCAGCATTCAAAGGTCAAAAACAAAAAAGGGGGAATTATTTTGAAAAGGATTTCATCTTTATTAATAACAATGCCGATTATTTTAGGAAGTATTGCTACGATTCCGCATACAAAGGTTTCAGCTGAAACAATGTCATTCAATCAAGAGACATTCACTTTAGAAACATTGGACCAACAGACGGATCAAGCAATTGCAAATGTTAATTTTGAAGGTCATTTGAATAATCTCACAGCATATCTGAATGGAAATATTGGGGGTATTACTGAAGAGAATTTAAAAAAGAAGCTTGTAGATCCAGTATTTGCAGCAGCTTTGGCTCAGTGGCAATTCATATCACAAACAGGTGCTGCAACAATGGATGCATTTGCTAAAAAAGATGCTGACCATCAAAAATTTCTTAGCTGGGCTATGAAAAATACAGATGTGATGAATACCTATCTTGAAGGTGGTAGTCCAACTGGAAAAAACCCTGTAAATGCACTTGAGATATGGTATACAATTTGGAATGCGGATGCAGATTCTCACAAAGGATTGTATTTAAAATTAGCGATATCCACATCGTTAGCTCATGCTGAACCTATAAAATATTGGACAAACAATCAACCTATTAATCCATTAACAAGGTACCAACATTATAAATCAGCAGATCAAAATAATGAGTTACTTCCTTGCTTTAGAACATATGATGTTTGGCATTTAAGGTTAGTAGTGAATACTTGGTCACCAGAAGAAGATTTAACTTGGGCAAGAAATATGATTAATACGGAACATCCAGAACTTAAAAGTCAAGATAAGGTAGGGGAAAGTGCATATTTGATTAAATATACAACCCATAACAAAGATGGAGTTAGCATTCACGCTGGAAATGATGCATTCTACGGTTTAGGTTGGAATCTTTCTTCCATTTACAGATTTGGCGGGGTATGCGGTAATATTTCGAAGTTTGGTACGCAAGTAAGCCAAGCCTTTGGAGTGGCAGCTATGCCTGTTGGACAACCTGGACATTGTGCACTCATATGGAATAACAAACCATCTTCTTGGAATTTAGGAAATGATATATCCGGATGGGGTGAATCGAGCCGTCATGATGCAACTGTTATTCCTTGGTCAGATAATAGCCCGACAAATCAAGTACCGTATATGCTACTATTTGAAAATGCTGAACGTGACCCAGTAAAACTAGATCAATCAGAGCGATTACGCTGGTTAGCGAAAGCGATCACTTCAGCAGATAATAAAATTGCAATTTATAAAATATCCACCAATATTTTACCAATCAATTTTTTAGTATGGAAAGATTACGTTTCTCTTATGTTACAAAATCCAAATGTAACAGATGCTGAGTGGAAAGAATTAAATAACAGTATCATTTCTGTTTTTGCGAATGAACCGCGACCGATGATGGATCTTCTTACTCAAATAAAAAGCCATGTACCAAATACAGATGATATCTTGGAAGGAAAACAGTTTTCATGGTCACTGAAAGGGATTGGAGATTTTGAATTTGCAAAAGTAAATTTAAATAAATCAACAGAAGAAATGCAAATTGACCTAAAAGCAGGTGTACCACACCATTACTTTGATGGCACATATGCAAGTATTAAAGTGCAAAACACATCAGGTAAATTGGTCTATAACAAAGAGGTTTATGGGAATAAACAGCAAAATGCTGAATCAAAAACAGTCCCAGTAAAAGTGGGCGATTTTATTGAACTTACACACCTAGAAGGTGAAGAGAGAGCAACGTTAATAAATTTAGATAATAATAAGCACGAAAGCTTTGATAAAAAGGTAATGTATGAGGTTACAAAGGATGGCCTGAAGAAAGTAAATCAAATTGTTAATCCTAAGCCAGATACAGAGGCTCCAACACAGCCACAAGGATTATATGCAAGCAATGTTACTTCTAACAGTGTAGAGCTAAAATGGAATCCTTCTTCAGATAATGTAGGTGTAAAAGAATATCAGGTATTACGTGATGGACAATTGATTCAAACGGTACAAGGAACGACGTTTACTGATCAAAACCTAAAAGTTAGTAAGGAATATAAATATGCAGTGAAGGCTGTAGATGCAGCTGGAAATACATCAAATCAAAGTAACATTCTTCTGATAAAAACAAAAGATCAAAATGTATCTTATGAAAAATGGGATCCGAGGAAGGCATATACAAAGGGGGACAAAGTAGAGCATCAAGGGAAAGTGTATGAAGCTGTTCAAAATCATCAAGGAAATGGTGACCCAAATTGGATATTCGCTTTGGCATTATGGAAGCCACTAACATAGGGGTCTAATATATATTGAAACTACGCCAAAATGTTGATGGTAATTATGGGGTTTCCCTCATTCCCATTAAGCTAACATTTTGAAGTGCCTACAAAACGGAAATTACAGCCAATAAAATAAAGTGGTTTTCCAATGTTGGGTTCCGTGAATGTTACCTATTGAAAAAATGATTTATAGTAATAACATAGACATTTGACGAAAGGGCAACGAATGCATGGTTGCCCTTATTATTCTAAAAGTTCCTTTATAATTTCTTTTATATGCTTAGTGGGCTTATCAACATGGTTTAAATAATAATTTTCAGTTATGACAAGACCTGGTCCTACTATTGAACGAAGAAAAGGTGATATCTTTCCTGTGTAATTATTAATAGTTATGCATTCAGTATCTTCATTCATTAGAATGTTATATTTACATGTTATTTCTAATACAGGCTTTCCTTCATTATTTATCATTTTTCGAGAACTGATGGATTCAATAAGCGCATTACTTTGTTCGATTTAAAAACTATCTGTATTAGCCAAATCGTAGGAAATAATGAAAGCTATACCTATTGCGTTAATCATAGATTTCCTCCTTTAGTAGTTATGCTTACTAAAATATAATAATATATATTAAAAGTAAACAATATGAGAGCAAGTGATGTATGGTTACTCTTTTTTATACGAAATATGACATACCGTAATGGATTATATAATAGCAATTTCAGACATAAAGATAATTGAGAAGCATACACTTATATAGAACGGTTGCAAATATAATTACCGATACTCTTTGCGAGAGAGCACTTAAGGAGAGAGCTCTTTTTCATTTTCACACTTTAAAAGAGACAAGCATATAGTATAAAACAAGTTATATTTCATCTAATCCCTTTTTTACCAAAGTACTCGTGGAAACGGGTGCTGTTATTATGTCACCTTTTGATAAGGACAAGTATAGGTACAACCCTGCGTTGTTCCTTATTCACTCATATCTAACTCCTTATCGCATTAAGAGCATCCTTGTGTAGGGTGCTTTTTATCATGTAATAAAACACTTTTTACACCAAAAAAGAAAGGTTTGATACATATGATGGATACAATTAAAGGATTTGTATCGAAGAAAACAGGAAAAATGTTTGGTGCGAAATTAACATATGACTCCGAACAGAAGAGGATTACTTTTGTATATGAGAAAAAGAAATAATATCATAAAATCTTAAATTCTGTATATAAATTAATAAGAAATATGATGTGATGAAAGTAACAAAATACCTCTAAATCTATCTTGCAAAAGGACATACCTACGCATACATATGCCATAGGTGTGTCCTTTTTTCGTTGTCTATAAATTCCTGAAAAAAGAGAGGGGGAAGGTATATTGTGTACGAATGAAATACCAACTACAAATGTATCTTTTGAGAATGTGGAGAGTCAGAAGCGTAATAAGGGGAATGAAATATCAGCATGTCCCAAATGTAAAAAGCAATCATTCAGGGATACGTTTAACGAACATCCAAAGTGGGTTCGATTTTGCTTGTGTTGTGATTATGAAGAAGTGAATCCAGCATATAGTCCATTTTTTTGATTAAGTAGATTGTGGGAATTTAATGGGATAATCATTTTACGAAAAAAAGGCCCTGTTGTCTCCAACATAACCTTTTTTTATTTTAGGAAAAGGAGGGATCAAAATATACATAAAAACTTTCTCAATACACAGATTCTAATTAATTCCAATTATTATATTGTGAAAGTATGATTATCAAATTATACTAAGTCCTGAGAATATCATATTTTCTATATCGATTCAAAAGTAAGGAAGTCCCCTTAACACTTATAAAGCAAGTTCGCTCTGTTTACAGACAAGTAATCTCCAATAAGAAAATATATACTATACCAACTATTTATAGAAATCCCAAAAAGTTTTAATAAAACATTTCGAATTAATTTATGGAGGAATCATAATGTCAAAAGCTTTTAATGAGTTAGATATTCAAAAATTAGATAAATATTCTCATGGTTTTTTACCTAATACTACACCATTACAATTACATCAACTTCCTAATTACTTATCGGAATTTGATATTTTAGCAAATCAATGTATACAGGAATTACATTATCTAGGTGCGCGAAATTTAGTGAAAGAGTTTCTTGCAAAGCATAAGAAACTTTTTGATGTAAATAATGTAAAATCATTAAATAACTATGAACTTAATAATCTAAGTACTCGATTAGCAATTATATTTCATAGTTTCAGATGGGATACTATTCCACCTAAATCCGGCGAATATGCTAGAAAAACACTAGATATTCCGGAATATTGCTTGGAATACTGGCAATATATTAATGAGAAACTTGGAATGCCACCAGTCGGTACTCTTCACAATTTAATGCTCTATAACTGGAAGGTCGATAACATTGGTTCTAATCAAATTTATAATATAGAAAATGTAATTAAAGGTGAAGGGTTACAACCGATATTCTGTTGGGCAACTGAAGAGCACAGAGAACATCATAAAAACTTTTCAATGACCATTGTTCGAATGGAAGCTATCGGTGCATCCATATTTCCAGTAATCAAGAATGTAATTTTAAGTGGACTCACAACAGAATCTATTACTATCCTACTTGATGAACTTCATAAGATAGTAATAAATATAACAAAAATGTTTGCAAGCACTTTGAAAAAGGGAAGTTTTAGCGGAGAAAGTTTTTTATCATCTATTCAACCATTCATGATTTGGGGCCTCGCTTCAAAATCCGGAAAGATACTAACAGGAGCAAGTGGTCCAATGTCCCCAATTGTTCACATTGTTGATGCTATACTACAGATTTCTGGTAAATCTTCTATGAGAATCTTATTACAAGAATCTCGTATGTATATGACATATGAACAAAGAAGCATCATAGAGTTAATCGAAAAACTAGCTAAAGAAATACGACCTATTATAGTTACCAATGAAGAATTAATTAACAAATTTAATGTATGTATAGATACAGTAAAACGTTGGCGAATCATGCATAAATCGAGAGCTGTATTCACTTTATCTGAAAAAAACATTCCACAAAAGGAGTATCTTTCTACAGGAATGACTATAGAAGGAGAAGACCGATTACAGCAACTTCGTATCCAACTTGATGAAATCATAGAAGAGACTTCTACATCGCGCTTGTATCATTTATGATTGATACTATATTCTTATTCTTTTGAACTTGTAATATGTATAACTATCTATAATAAGGAGTGGGAGAAATGAATAGTCAGATTAAAAATAAAATAGAAGATATATCAGCTAATAATTTACTGAATATTGCAACTGGGTTTTGGGCTTCTAAAGCACTTGCATCAGCTGTAGAATTAGAGATTTTTAATATAATGCCCAAACAAGGTATAAATATAAAAGAAGTAACAAAGGAACTAGAAATTCAGATGCGTCCTGCCGAAATGTTATTAACTGCATGTACTGCTTTAGGTTTACTTACAAAGAAAGGAGAATTGTATTATAATTCCCCTTTATCAAATAAATTTTTAGTTAAAGGTGAACCTTATTACTTCGGTGGAGTTATAACTATGTTGGATAAAAGAGAATATATCCCCTGGAGTAAGCTCACAGAAGCTATTAAAACCGATCAGATGCAAGTATTAAAAGATGATTCTCTAGGGATTTTTGAGTCTATTTCTGTTAACCCTGAAGAACAGCGGATTTTTACAGAGGGTATGCATAGCTGGAGTATTCAAACAGGGAAAGAGCTTACTAAGGTTTTTGATTTCTCCCAAAATACGCAACTTCTTGATGTCGGTGGATGTTCTGGGGCATATTGTATAGAAGCAGTACAAAAATACCCTGATTTACATGCAGTAGTTTTCGATTTAGCACCTGCATTAAAAATTGCTAAAGAAAAAATTGAACAGGCAGAATTATCTCATCGAATTAAAACGCATACTGGAGATTTTTTTAAAGAGGAGTTACCTAAAGGATCAGATGTTATTCTTCTTTCAATGCTTCTTCAAAATTGGTCACCTGAGGAAAATCATGAGATTTTACAAAAATGTTATAATGTACTTCCTGAAGGTGGAAGTATTATTATAAGTGAACTAATGATTGATGATGATAAAACTGGACCTATATCTGCGGCTCTCATGTCATTAAATATGCTTATTGAAACAATAAAAGGCCGAAACTACAGTTGGTCAGAATATGAGGGTTGGTTAAAAAATATTGGATTTATAGATATCCAAAGAATTACATTTCATTCCCCAGGGGCTAATGGTATATTAGTCGCTCGAAAGCCCTAAAAACTCTTACTTCGAGATTGTAAAGGGAAAAGCTCAGTGATAAGTAGGAAATGAATTATTCTGCTCAACCTTTCGTAAGAAAGGTTTTTTTGTATACATATCGATTGATGATAACTTACATTTAATAATAATCAATGGATTTGGTATTAATAAGGAAGTTATTTATTTGATTTTTCAGCTAATTTCTTCTAGGTTTTCTGTCACATGCCCGACAGTTTAAGAATTTTCACATCACCCGAGTGTAAAAAACGTTATTTTTTCTAAAAAGCTATATAGAATAAATAACGTTTTTTTATGAATCTTTCGATTCAAGATGAATTACAACTATTTTCTGAAAGTGAAGTAGCTATCCTCTGTATTTGGGTAAGTCAACGTACAGCGAGTGATTATCTCGTTCGATTATGTAGTCAATTGTAAGCAGCTACAATAACTCAGCTATATTAGGACGAATTCGTTAGCTAACAAAAGTAACGACTAACCGAGAAGCACCACTTTAAGAAAGCTCGTAAGAGCCACTAAGTGGGGGGAGTTCACATATCCTATTCCTATCGTCCAAAATACAACTATCAATATTCTGTTAAAACTATAATAACACTTGTTACCAATCACTTGGCTAGATTTATATTTTCTACATAAAGCAGATTATGTTGTTTTTTGTATGTTATTAAAACTAGTTTTTAAGAAGCATATGCTTTAGCAATTGTAAAAATTCTTTATCGCTTTTCTCACTTTTTATATAATCCTGTTCATAGTCAAAAATCATTCGTACTAACATAAAGGCTGTTAGCGGTAACGGTACGTTATGCAAAGCTCCTTGCTGATAACCTTTTTCAAGTAAATCACTTATCATTTTAATTGCCTCTTCTTCAGATTCTTTAAAACAAGCTGTGATTTCAGGTGAATGGTACTCTTTATATTCTTGAAAGAGTGTAGAAACAAAAGGATCTTGATGATATTCTGTACTAATATAATGAAGGACCTTTTGTATTCGAAGTAAAACATCTTTTTCCGCTTTATATAAGTTAAATAATTGTGAGCGTTTAAGCTGAATATAACGCATATAGCAGTCACGCAATGTAAAACCGCTTGATGCAGGCCAATCATCCAAAGTTACGCTGCAAGCAAATGGGTATGCGAAATGGTTTACGATCCCACAAGCGGCAGCGGGGAAAACGATGACCGTGGCTTTGCCATCGAAGAGTTCGTTCGCGGTGTATGATGAGAAGGGAGTATGTGTCAATTTTACCGTTGTGAGCGGCAATAACAAAGTAAAACTGCCGAAGAACGGAACGGTTGTATTTGCTGGCGCGCCGACCTCGGAATTTGCAATCACGTTGAACTAGCTACAATTCTAGATGGACTTCAACAAAACCAGTACGACACAGAAGAGGTGTTTTGCTGGTTTTGTTTGTATTTACGTATGATCTTTACGAAGAGGCTTTCCACGAATAATATCACGCTCAAACTCTGCAAGAATAGCTAGCATACCAGTTCTGGGCAATCATCTTTTGCCCCACTCATCTTCTCGGTGTAAATACGTTCGCAGCCGGTATTATGATGTACAAGCCCTATACGATGCAGGAATTATCCGAGGTGTTTCGGCTACTAAGTTTAACCAACATGGCACACTCACACATCAACAGGCTGCACTTATGTTAGAACGAACACTAGAATATCTAGGTGTAGAAAAAGAGTCAAATACAGGGCCCTACCACATACCCATCAACCTAAGATTTTGAAATAACCCCCAAAACGAAAATTTTATATCCCTACAGTTATTTATGAAAGTTCAATTCATTTTTTCATTTTGGGGAACAACCAACTTCTTAAGTTGATGGGCATGGGGTAGCACCGTACATCCATCAACTTAAGAAGAATAAACGCCACCAAAACAAAAAAAGTCCCAAATTTTTCTTGAAAATAAATTAGGGCTCTTGAACCAGAAAAGTATATTTTTAACTATGAAAACTACGATAAATTTTTCCTTTTTTCCTACTTGCTAAATTCAGCAAGTAAAATATTTTTAAAAGGAGTAGGACTGTCAGTTCTACCCAAACTATTCCAATTGACGACCAACGTATGCTTGCCTCCAAGTGTACCTCCAACAAGAGTAGTAAACCCTAGAATGCCACCTGTGTGTCCCCATATCGAGACACCGCTTGGAAGCTTAGTTTCATAGATTCCAAGACCATATCCATCGATTCCTTCTTTTCCTGTAGGAACTGTAGTAAGCATTTGTTTTAGTTGCTGGTCTTTCAGTAATTTGCCACTGAGCAAGTAAGAGAAGAATTTATTTAAGTCGTCAGCAGTAGAAATCATATCTCCAGCTGAGCTAGCTACACTTGGGTTATAATAAGTAACGTCTTTTAGCTCACTTGTTCCGTCTGGTTGGACATATCCACGGGCATGATTGATGCCTGGAATAACGCTTGAATTGCCAGGTAGGAATGTATTCGATAATTCAAGCGGTTCAATAATCCGATTTTCAATCTCTTCCGCATAGCTGTTTCCGGTTACTTTTTCAATAAGAATACCCAGTAATACGTATCCTGTGTTTGAATAAGACCAACCCTTTCCTGGGGCAAAGTCTGGGGGCAGAGAAATCCCCATCTTCACTAACTCTTCAGCCATATACGATTTTTTTGTATCCATAAAATCAGCGTCTTTTGACCTTGAGTATTCAGCGATACCACTTGTATGGTTCAATATCTGCCGGATAGTAATCTGGTTACCATCATATCCGTTTCCTTGAATGACACCAGGCAACCATTTTTCGATGTAGTCGTCTAGATTCAAGCGGTTCTCTCCAGCCAATTGAAGTACAACCGTTGCGGTGAACGTCTTCGTCACGCTGCCAATGCGAAAGCGAAAATCTGTTTTCATTGATTGCTTGGTGCTTAGATTCGCTATCCCAGCGGCATACCCCCACGTTTTTCCACCCTCAGAAGTTTTAGCAAGTATCCCCGGGTATCCAAGTTGCAATGTATCCCGCATTGCTTGCTTGACGGAAGTACGATCTCGTTGAGTATTTGTTTGTAACGAACTAGATACATTCTGAGTGGGCTCTGCTTTTACAATTGAGGTTGGTGTTGTATATAATAGAGAACTTCCAGCTATTAAAAGGGCCAGACTTGCACATGTAATTTGACTACGTGTTTTCATAAGGCATTCCTCTCCTCTATTCATATTGTATAGGTGGTTGCTTGCTGTTTCATACTAACCACACAGCTATCATCTTCACCGATTACAAAAGGTCAACATTGAATTTGTAATTATCTTCATAAGTATTATTTTATCAACGCCATTCTGCCCTAACAAACGGTAAATCTCTCTTTTTTCACATGTTTGTAAACCACAGAAATTACTTCTTTTCCTTGAAACACTTTTGTTACTAGTTTGTTTTTCATATATAAGTCATATCTGTTCCGCCTTTCACGCCTCGTAATATTTTTATCCTATACAATGAAACTCTCTTTTTTCTTACCCATTCCTTACAAATTTCTTACGTTTAAAATAGATTCTATTTATTAATATTATTTAAAATCTGCGATACGATTTAATCTTAATTTAGTTGTTTTATAAAAATATTTCTGGTTTTCAGAAAATAATAATCGGAATATTCATTGTTTTCTATATTATTTTTAGAAAATAATCCCATTAATAGGAGTGTTATGATTTAATTGTTAGTCAATATCTCACTTTTAGAGCGTTAGTGTCTTTGAGAAAGTCAAAGCAAGCTATTGATTTCATTACCATCACAAACGAACTGCAAAAAAAAGAATAGGGTTGAAGAGGCGGGAGAAGTCTCTTATTCCACCCAATTAGTTTCTATCGTCCCTATTTAGTAAACTTAAGGAGCTCGTTTTTATGAAAATTACCGAATCAAAAAGTCTATGGGGAAATACAATTTATTTACAAGTTTTCTCTGCGTATTCACTGCTTATGCTCGGAGTATTTATTGACATGTTAGCCATTATGACCATTGTTAGTTTTGAATGGGAAGTAGACCCCACCATGATTGGATTAATTCCTGTTGCGTATGCACTTCCTGGGATTATATTTAGTTCATGGGCAGGCGTGATTGCTGATCGCTTTAGAAAAATTCCAATTATGATGTTTTGTAATCTAATGGTTGGTTTATTAACAATTGTTCTTTTATTTGTCCAAAATATTCATTGGCTTTTGTTAGCATTAATGGTTCGTTCCATTTTCACCGTTTTTTACTATCCTGCACAGCAAACACTAACACGACAGATTGTTTCTCCTGATCTGCTTACCAAAGCAGTAAGTATCAATGGGATAGTTGAGCAAGGAACCAAGATACTGGGCCCACTTATAGGAGGAATGTTGCTGAGCTGGTTTCAGCCAGAGTTTTGTCTGATTATAAGGGCAATATGCTGTTTACTAGCTGCTTTGGTTCTGTTGCCCACAATAAGGTTACAGGAATCTCTGTCAAGAGAACATATAGAAAAGAAAAAGCAAAGTACTTGGACTGCTTGGTTACAAGGCTGGGGTTATGTATTATCCAATCGGATGATATTATCAACCATGATTTTCTTTACAATAGCTATGGCAGTATTACAATTAGTAGACTCACAGTTCCCTACTTTATTTAAGAGCTTGTTCCCAAATGATAAGAGTAAAATGGGATACATCATTTCTATTATTGGTCTTGGGGGAATAATTGGCGCATTCTTAACTCAGAAATTAAAACATTTTCAATATGGTTGGGTAATATGTGGAGGTATTGCTTTAATGGGAATTGGCTTTGGGGGAATAAGTCTGATAACTCTGATAAGTCCTGATGCAGCCCTCATTTTTGCCTATCTGATCAGTTTTATAGCTGGTATTGGAAGTGGACTTATGTTTGTATCCAATCAAGTCATTCTACAAATAGAATCTCATCAAGAACAGGTCGGAAGAGTATTTGGGATTCAAAGCAGTTTAGCAAATGCAGCCCTCATTATTTCTCCTGCTATGAGCGGTCCACTGGTTCACTTTTTCGGAGTAATTGAACTCTATTTTTATGTGGGTATTGGGCTCATCATCATTGCAGTAATTGGGGTTGCACTACAGAAATATTTATGGGCTACACATAAACAAGAACCTGTAAGAGTAAATAATTTTTGAAGGGAAGATTTTTTATGGCCAATGAGGAATGTTATCCGTTAAGTCATCCACAGAGGAGAATATGGTATACAGAAGTTATTCATTCGGGTAAAGGGATATGTAATTTAAGGTTTTTGTTTAAACTTCATAGAAAAATGGATTATTCAAAATTAAATCGAGTTGTGAATCGTGTTATTAGTGAAAATGATGGTCTTTGCATCAGATTAAAAGAAAATGGGCATCAGGAACCTGAACAATATTTTATTAAACATGAAGAACAAGAATTTGAGTTTTTCGATTTCAGTTCCGTGGAGGATTCAGATTTGCTTGAGAAATGGATTGAGCAGAAAACAAAAGAAACGTTTACATTATTTAATTCAGATTTATACTATTTCGCTTTAATAAAATTAAACGATAATGAATGTGCAGTCTTTGGGAATGTTCATCATATTATCATGGATGGTTTATCAATCCAAATATTTACCAGTCAGATTGCAAAATATTATTATGAGATGCATAACGAGACTGAGGAAGGCGAAATTAGAAATTCATATGTTCAATTTCTGGCCAATGAACAAACATACTTGAATAGTATTCGCTTTCAAAAAGATCAAAAATTCTGGTTAGAGGAATTTAAAACAATTCCATCTGTGACGGGATTGAAGCCTTATAATACGTACCAAGTTAGTACCAAAGCATCACGTGAAACGTTTATATTATCGGAGCATTTGAAGAAAAAGATAGAGTTATTTTCTGAAGATTATAAATTAAGTGTATATTCTCTTTTTGTTGCTGCGTTTTCGTTGTCGATTTATCGGTGGACCTCGTCGCTTGATATTGCATTAGGAATGGCTTATGGCAATCGTATGACTAAAATGGAGCGGGAATTAATTGGAATGATGGTGAGTACAGTTCCTCTAAGAATGGATATCGCCCCTGAAGAAGAAGTGCTTTCATTTATTGGTCGAGTGTCCAGAAAACAAAGTAAATCATTACGACATCAGAAATTTCCATTTGATTTGTTATTAAAGCAGATTAATAAAGAGAACAACAGCAATGTTAGACTTTTCGGAACTACGATTGATTATAGAGATCGTGATGAAAGTGGTGACTCACTTTGGATTCCAAATGGTGAAGAAATGCAAGATTTTGCAGTACATATTGAGAATTTGACTGATATAGACTCTTTACAAGTACATATTGACTATCGTAAAGAGCTATTTTCTAAAGAAGAGATAAACCGCTTTTTTAAAACCATGTTAGCAATAATAGAAAATACATTTAAAAACCCAAAGCAAAAAGTTTTTGAGATTGAAATTATTTCAGAAGAAGATAAAAGAAAAAGTTTAGTAGAGTTCAATGAACCAAAGCTTGACTTTCCATATCATGCAACCATTCATGAATTGTTTGAACAGCAAGCGATGATTTATCCAAATGCTATTGCAGTTATGTATGAAAAGGAGAGGATTACCTATAGAGAGCTAAATGAACGTGCAAATCAGTTAGCACATTATCTACAGAAAAAAGGAATAGGACCCGATTCTTTGGTGGGCCTTTGTGTTGAACGTTCTCTGGGAATGATTGTAGGCATTTTGGGGATTTTGAAGGCTGGTGGAGCTTATGTTCCACTTGATCCAACATATCCAGAGCAGCGACTTCAGTATATTTTAGAAGATGCTAGCATTCAATTAGTTGTAACGCAAGAAAGTTTAAAAGGATTGAAATGGTTACCAGAAAATATAAAATCGATTTGTCTTGATCGTGATCGAGATGAGATTGAGCAAGAAAGTAAGACTTTACCGATTTCTAATGTAAATCCTCAACACCTAGCTTACGTAATCTATACTTCGGGATCAACAGGGAATCCGAAGGGCGTCATGGTAGAGCATCACAATGTTATTCGTTTATTTAAATCAACGGAATGTTGGTATCAGTTTAATGAAAAAGATACTTGGACGCTTTTTCATTCTTATGCATTTGATTTCTCAGTATGGGAAATTTGGGGAGCATTATTGTATGGTGGAAAACTGGTTGTTGTTCCTTACTGGATTAGTCGATCGCCTAAGGATTTCTATCAACTATTGGTAGAGGAAGAAGTCACGGTTCTAAATCAGACGCCTTCCGCATTTCGACAATTAATACAGGTGTGTGAACAAGAAGATGAGAATAAAAACTTGCAGCTGCGTTATGTGATATTTGGTGGAGAAGCGTTAGAACCTATTAGCTTGTTACCATGGTTTCAAAGATATGGTGAGAAAGAACCGCAGTTAATTAACATGTATGGAATTACAGAAACTACAGTTCATGTTACATATTATCCGATTACTCTAGATGATGTGCAGCATGCTTCAAGAAGTAATATCGGAAAACGAATTCCAGATTTAGAAGTGTATATACTAGACGCCTATCAACAACCTGTTCCTATAGGTGTAGATGGTGAGCTTTATATTGGCGGGGCAGGGCTTGCACGTGGGTACTTAAATAGACCTGAATTAACAGCAGAGCGCTTTATATCTCATCCATTTAGTAGTGATTCGAAAGCAAGATTATACCGGACAGGAGACTTAGCGAGGTATTTGCCGGATGGGAATCTGGATTATCGTGGAAGAATTGATCATCAGGTTAAAATACGTGGTTTCCGAATTGAGATTGGGGAGATTGAGTCTACTTTAAATGCATATGCATCTATAAAAGAGGCAGTTGTAATTGTAAGAGAAGATCAACCGGGTGATAAACGATTAGTAGCATATGTTGTAGGAGATGGAAATGTAGGTGCGTGGAGAGAGTACCTTAAAGCGAAACTACCGAGCTATATGGTCCCTTCGGGATTTGTGACGATGGAAGCTATTCCACTTACAGCTAACGGTAAAGTTGATCGTGAGGCCTTACCTGTGCCGGAGGAAAAGCAGATTAAAAGTGAAGCTGTTGCCCCTCGGAATAGTAACGAACAGATACTGGCTACCATCTGGAAGCATGTGTTAGGTGTTAAAAAGGTGGGAATCTATGATAATTTCTTTGAAATTGGTGGTGACTCGATTCTCAGTATTCAAATCATATCTCAAGCAAGTCAAGTGGGGTTAAAACTTACTCCAAAGCAAATGTTTGAATGCCCAACCATTGCCGAGTTGGCACAAGTGGCTATAGAAACGCAGGGAGTGCAAGCGGAGCAGGGAATTGTGACAGGAGAAGTGCCCCTTACTCCAATTCAGTACTGGTTCTTCGAGCAAGAACATTCACGTCCGGAGCATTGGAATCAATCAATGCTTTTAAGAGTAAAAGAGAGATTGGACGTGAAGTTACTAGAAGGAGCGATCTTAAACTTACTAAAACATCATGATGCTTTACGTTTCCGGTACGAACAGTTACCAAATGGAACGTGGAGGCAGAGAAATGAAGGGACTGATGAGCATTCTGTACTTCATGTGGTAAAACGGAACAAAGCTAATGAACAAGCGTGGAATAAAGTAATACAAGAAGAGATGAACATTACTCAAACTAGTTTCAATTTAGTTACAGGTCCGTTAATGAGAGTAGTTTACTTTGAGGACACCTTGTCTGGAAATGATCGAATATTCTGGGTGATTCATCATTTAGTAGTAGATGGAGTATCGTGGAGAATTCTATTGGAAGATTTACAGGTGGTATATAACCAGATGAAACAAGGTCAAGGAGTTCGCCTAACTGCGAAAAGTACATCTTTTAAAGAGTGGTCGGAACGCCTGCAGGCATACAGTGATTCGGGTATTTCAAAAGAAGTACAAGATTATTGGAATGAACGGGTAGAAAAAGAAACGATGAAAATTCCAATGGACTATCCAATGCAAGAAACAACAGAAGAATCGATTGATCAAGTGACGAGGACTTTAGGAGTAGAAGAAACACATGCATTGTTACAAGAAGTTCCAGTGACTCATAAGACAAGGATAAATGAGGTACTATTGGCGGCATTAGGACAAGCTATCGTCGATTTTACAAATCAGCAAACGGTTTCTATTCATCTAGAAGGACACGGGAGAGAAGAGATGGTTGAAGGTATTGATCTATCACGGACAGTGGGCTGGTTCACGAGTATTTATCCTGTTCATCTGAATTTTCAAGGAACTAAAACACCTATTGAAGGATTAAAGGCTGTAAAAGATCAATTGCGTCAAATTCCGAATCGCGGAGTTGATTATGGTATTTTACGTTACTTGAAAAAAGAATTACTTCCGTTTTATCAGCAAAAGCCTTCAATAAGCTTTAACTATTTGGGCCAATTTGATCAAGTGTTTTCAAAAGAATCTTTGTTTATGCAAGAGACAGGGTTTACATTTTTAGATCATGCTCCAGATTCCAAGCCATCTCATCTAATTGAGGTTATCGGTATGGTAAAAGATGAGAAGTTACATTTTGTTTGGATATATAGTAGAGAACAGTTTTCTAGATTAAAAATTCAAGCGATAGCAGATGGTATGTTGAGGCATCTGCTTCAACTTATTAATAAACCAACAACAGAGTCAGCTTTTACAGTATCAGATTTTGCTGATGCTGAGGATCTTACGGAAGAAAGCTTGAGCAAAGTATTACTTAAATTAACAAAGAAGAGGGTGTAAAGATGGGAGACGTTATAGATATATATGGATTATCACCTTTGCAAAAAGGAATATTGTTTCATACTTTATACGATCAAGATGATGAACATTCTTTTTCCTACATTGTACAAGTAGGCTTCTTGCTCGGGGGGCAATTGGATGTTGCTACTTTTGAAAAGGCTTGGGAATATGTTATTCATCGACATGAAGTTCTACGCTCAGTATTTGTGTGGGAGGAAGTAGAAAAACCTCTGCAAGCAGTTTACCAACGTCTTCCTTTTACTATTCATCAAGAGGATTGGAGTGCCCATTCGCATGAGGAGAGGGAGAAGAAATTACACCAGTTTTTGACTGCAGATCGTAGAAAAGGATTTTTATTGGATGAAGCACCGTTGATGAGAGTCACTGCGATTAAAGAAGCAGAAGAGGAAACGAGAATCATTTGGACACATCATCATATTTTGCTAGATGGGTGGAGTGTGTCATTGGTCTTTAGTGAAGTGATGGAAGTTTATCTCAAGATGATAAAGGGAGAATTGTTGAATCTTCCTAAATCTCTTCCTTATAAAAAATATATCCAGTGGATAAATAAACAAGATCAAAGTCAAGCAGAGGAATTTTGGACAGAAGAATTAAAGGGGTTTTATGCACCTACGCCATTAGCGATGGAAAGAAAGGATCAAGAACAGGAGAAGGGCTATGGAGAGTGTGTTTATCAGATATCTGAGGAACTCACTGAGAATTTACAAGAGTGGGTACGAAATAGTCGATTAACATTGAATACGTTAGTACAAGGCGCATGGGCCTATTTGATGAGTAGGTATAGCGGTGAAAGTGACATCGTATTTGGCATAACTAGCTCTGGACGTCCTACTGATTTGATAGGAGCAGAGAATATGGTAGGTCTATTTATTAACACATTACCTACGAGAATTCGATTAACGGATGATACATCAGTAGTAGATTGGCTTCGTAAAATACAGATGAAAGAAATGGAACGAAGACAATATGAGCATAATTCGTTGGTTGATATTCAAGGGTGGAGTGAGGTTCCGCGGAATAGTTCCTTATTTCATACCTTGTATGTGTTTGAAAATTATCCAATTCAAGGTAAGAGAAATGATGATTTAAGATTACTAGATGTTAAAAGCGCGGAACAAACAAATTATCCTTTAACACTCATTGTAATGCCCGGTAAGAAAATTACTTTAAAGTTGATGTATGATCGAAGCTATTTTAATGAAGAAACAATAAATCGGATTCAGGGTCACTTATTGCAAATATTAATTCAGATGACGAAGAGCTTAGATTCAAAACTCTTTGAAATTACTCATTTAACAGTGGAAGAGCAGACACAGTTACTAGAGAAATGGAATAATACTCAAGTAAAATATTCAGCTGAAGGCATGATTCATACGGTGTTTGAGGAGCAAGTCAAGAAAAATCCAGAAGCAATCGCAGCTATGTACGAAAATAAACAAATTACCTATAGAGAGTTGGATGAGCGTGCGAATCAGCTAGCACATTATTTACAAAAGCGTGGTGTAGGTTCAGAGTCTCTAGTCGGGGTATATATGGAACGTTCATTACAAATGATGATAGCGTTATTAGGTATTCTAAAATCAGGAGGGGCGTATGTTCCACTTGATCCTACTTATCCAGAGAGTCGGCTTCGTTATATATTAGAGGATGCTGGAATCGAAGTACTAGTGACGGAAGAAAATTCAAAAAATTTATATATATCTGAAGATGTTGAAACGATTTGTATGAATAAAGATTATACTGCAATTAAAAAAGAAGAATCAATCCCATGTATAAGTGGTGTAACAGGGAGAAGTTTAGCGTATGTTATGTATACTTCAGGATCTACAGGTAATCCAAAGGGAGTGATGATTGAGCATCATTCAGTAATCAATTACCTAGAATGGATGCAACATAAATATCCACTTTCTGAAAAGGATGTGGTCTTGCAGAAAACCCCATTCTCATTTGATGTATCTGTTTGGGAGTTATTTTGGGGTATTCACGTTGGAGCAAGTGTATCTTTCCTACCTCGAGGTGGAGAAAAAGATCCTTCTATTATAGCTGAAGTGATTAAAAAACATCAGGTTACTATAGTTCAATTTGTACCTTCGATGTTATCTGTTTTCTTAGATCACTTCAATCATATTGAATTGAACATGAATTGTTCGTCCGTACGCCATGTATTTTCTGGTGGAGAAGAACTAAGTTCAGGGTTAGTTAGACGATTTCAACAGAAATGGAATTATAGTGGACAAGTGAAATTAACCAACTTTTATGGACCAACTGAAGCCACTATTTATGTAAATGCATTTGATATTCAGCCTAATCAAGAATTTGTTTCTATTGGGCAGCCAATACAGAACACGCAATTATATGTATTAGACCAAAATCAACGCTTGCAATCAATAGGAATTGAGGGTGAGTTATATATTGGTGGTGCTGGTTTAGCACGTGGATACTTAAATCGTCCGAATCTTACTGCTGAAAAATTCGTTTCGCATCCATTTCGATTGGGGGAACGACTATATCGAACAGGAGATTCAGTAAGATATCTAACTGATGGAAATATAGAATTTATAGGTAGAATGGACCATCAAGTAAAAATGCGCGGTTTTAGGATTGAATTAGGAGAAATTGAAGCGACTTTAGAAAAATGTTCGTTTATTAAAGCGGCTGTCGTATTAGTTAGAGAAGACCGTCCAGGTGATCAACGATTGGTTGCATATGTAATAAGCGATGGAAATACCCAAGAGTGGAGAGAGTATTTACAAAACCAATTACCGAATCATATGATTCCAGCTCACTTTGTAGAGTTAGAACACTTCCCGCTTACTCCGAATGGGAAAATTGACCGAAAGGCCTTGCCAGCACCTGATGAGCAAGCTATTGGAGATTTAAATGTTCTACCTCGGACGCCATCGGAAGAGCTTATTGCCTCGGTTTGGGGTCAAGTGTTAGGGACAGAAAATATTGGTATTCAGGATTCCTTCTTTGAAAGTGGTGGGCACTCACTACTTGCTACTCAAATCGTCTCTCGATTGCAAGAATTGTTCCAAATCAAAATCCCATTACGTGAACTTTTCAAGCACGATACAGTGGAAGCATTAGCGAAACGAGTAGATCAGTTGCGCAAAGAAGATAAAAAACGAGAGGTTCCACCCCTTGTACCTATGACACGAGAAGAATCTATTCCACTTTCCTATGCGCAGAAACGTCTATGGTTTATTGAACAATTAATGCCAAATAGTGCGATGTACAATATTCATGCAGCGTGTCGCTTAACAGGTAAATGGTCAATTGAAGCATTGGAATCCGGATGGAATCAGTTGTTTGAGCGTCATGAATCATTACGAACGATAATTCTAAAACAAGAGGGTGAACCTTTTCAACAGGTTCAATCTCATGTATTCAGACATATCTCTCAAACGGATCTAACAGATCTCTCTTTAGAAGATAGGGAAAGAGAAATGAAACGGCTCATTCAAAACGAAGCGGAGGAACCATTTCATTTTGGACAAGGTCCTCTAATTCGAGCACGAATATTGAAAGTGGACAGGGAAGAATGGGTTCTCCTTTGTACGATGCATCATATTATTTCAGATGGATGGTCAATGGGAATCTTACTTGAAGAATGGATGGCTTTTTATGAAGGAGCACTAAGCGGAAAACCGGTCGAATTGAAGGAGTTATCTATCCAATATGCAGACTTTGTCATGTGGCAGAAGGAATGGCAAAAAGAAGAGAATTTGGATCAGCACCTTCAATATTGGAAGGAAGAATTATCTGGGGAGCTACCGGTTTTACAATTACCGATGGATCGTCCTCGACCTGCGGTTCAAACCCACCGTGGTGCAAGTCAGTCCTTAACGGTGGCGAATTCCCTACAGGAAAAGCTCAAAGATTTAAGTCTGCAAGAAGGATGCACTTTATTTATGACATTGATGGCAGCGTATCAAAGCTTCCTTTCTCGTTATACAGGACAAGACGACATCTTGGTTGGAAGCCCAATTGCAAATCGAAATGTTAAAGAGATTGAGGGATTAATAGGTTTCTTTGCAAATACGTTGGTTTATCGAGCAGATTTCAGTGAAAATCCGACGTTCCAAGAACTTTTGTCGCAGGTACGAAAAAAAGCACTAAAAGCCTACGAGTATCAGGACATTCCATTTGAGAAAGTGGTGGAATCTGTAAAACCGGAACGGAATACAAGTCATTCACCGATATTTCAAACCATGTTTACTTTACAGAATACGAAACAAGCGTTTCCTCAGCTATCTGAAAGAAACATGGAACTCATGGAAAGTCATGCTTCTGTTGCGAAATTTGATTTGAGTTTATTTGCTTCTGAGACGGAAGAAGGATTATCGCTAACCTTTGAATACAATACTGATTTGTTTAATGATACAACCATTGAACGCATGGCAAGTCATTTTGAACATTGGTTAAATCAAATTGTCTCTCATCCAAAATATTTATTATCTGAACTGAATATGTTATCGAAAGCAGAATATAAGCAATTACTAGAGGAATGGAATGAATCAGGTGTTGTAGATATACAAGAAAGCACGATTCATACATTGTTTGAAGAACAAGTGAAAAAAACACCAGAAGCAATTGCAGTAGTGTGCGAAGATGAAGAACTAACATATCGAGAGTTGGACGAACGCTCGAATCAGCTGGCACATTATTTACAGAAAAATGGTGTTGCATGCGAATCATTGGTTGGGATTTGCGTTACACGTTCATCCGAGATGATTGTCGGCCTCTTAGGAATTATGAAGGCAGGAGGAGCATATGTCCCAATTGATCCAGCGTATCCGGAAAGTCGACTGCAATACATTTTAGAGGATGCTCAAATAAAGGTACTGGTGACACAGGAAAAGTTACAACAAAAAATGGTTATAACTAAATCCGTTGCCGTGATTTGTATTGATCGTGATCGAGAAGAAATAGAACAAGAAGTAACTACAGTGTGTACCAGTGAAGTGACGGGCGATAATTTAGCCTATATTATCTATACTTCAGGTTCCACTGGAAATCCAAAGGGGGTAATGATTGAGCACAGGAATACAGTAACAATGATTCATTGGGCGCATCACACATATTCCCAAAAGGAATTAGCGGGAGTATTAGCTTCAACTTCGCTATCCTTTGATCTATCCGTTTTTGAAGTGTTTGTTCCCTTAACGATGGGTGGTAAGGTGATTGTCGCTGAAAATGCTCTACATCTAGACAAGTTGTCTACCAAGGGTGTGACTTTGGTCAATACTGTGCCATCGGCAGCGAAGGAACTGGTTCGCGCAAAAACAATTCCTTCTTCGGTAAAGGTGATGAATTTGGCTGGAGAACCATTACCATATTCACTCGTTCAAGATTTATACGAGAGAAGTACGGTTGAGAAGGTGTACAACCTATATGGACCGTCCGAAGATACTACGTATTCCACATATATGGAATTAGAAAAGGGTGTCATGTATAGGGTACCACCAATTGGTAAACCAGTCTTCAATGCAGAAGTATATGTACTGAGTGCTGAACAAAAAATGGTTCCAATTGGTGTAGTTGGTGAGCTTTACATTGGTGGATCAGGATTAGCACGTGGATACTTAAACCGTCTTGACTTAACGCAAGATTGTTTTATACCGCATCCGTTTAAAGAAGGAGAGCGAGTATACCGGACTGGAGACCTAGTAAGGTATCTGCCAGATGGAAATTTGGAGTATCTTGGCCGAATCGATCATCAGGTAAAAATTCGTGGGTTCCGGATTGAACTAGGAGAAATTGAAGCGACATTGCAAAAGCATACATTAGTTAACGAAGTTCTTGTGATGGTGCGGGAAGATTATCTTGGTGATCCACGTTTGATTGCCTATGTTGTGGGAGATGGGGATGCTCATAAGTGGCGTGATTATCTCAAGGACCAGCTACCAAATTACATGATTCCAGCCTATTTTGTCGGATTGAATGCATTTCCACTCACTCCAAATGGAAAGATTGATAGGAAGGCCTTACCAGTACCAGAGAGACAGGAGATAGTGAGGGGGTATATTGCTCCCCGTACACCTACGGAAAAAACAATCGTTTCAATATGGCATCAAGTTTTAGGAGTAGAAAATATTGGAGTGCAGGATTCGTTTTTTGAAATAGGTGGGCATTCATTACTTGCTACACAAGCTGTTTCCAATCTTAAAGAGGCTTTTGGAATCGAGTTACCATTGCATGATCTATTTACGTTTCATACGGTGCAACAATTGGCAAAACAGATTGATCAATTGTTCTATAACAAAAATCAAGAAATACAGAATGATAGTAAGGAGAATGTAAGTCTTCAAGACTATATTCAAAAAGAAGCAGAAGTGAGTAATGATGAAGAATTACTTGAACTACTTAAGCAATTAGAAGAGCTATCAGAGGAAGAAGCACAAGGAATATTCGAGAGTAATTTAGTTGAGGAAGGGGTAAAAAAATGAGAAGTGATTTACATGCAAAGCTGAGTTCACTTTCTCCTGAGAAAAGAGCTTGGCTTCAGAAGAAAATGCAAAAAAAGGAGAATAAAGAAGCACTTCCGTTGTCTTATGCACAACAACGTTTGTGGTTTATGGACAGATTTAACCCAAACAGTTCTTTATATAATATTCCAACTGTATGGCATCTAAAAGGAAATTGGATTCCTGAAGCATTAGAAAAGGGATTCAATCGACTCATTGAACGTCATGAATCATTACGAACCGTTTTTAAAGAAGTAGGAGAACAACCTGTACAACAAATTGTCGAATTCCTTCCTAGAGCATTACCCGTAAGGGATTACTCGCAAATTCCTCTAGAAGTAAAAGAAAAAGAGGTAGATAGTTTAATTGCGAGAGAAGCGCAAGAACCATTTGATTTAATGAATGGCCCTTTAATTCGTAATCAGCTTGTTCAATTAGGAAAGGATGAATGGTTATTACTATGTACGATGCATCATATTATTTCTGATGCTTGGTCCATCGGTATACTCATGAATGAATTACTTACTTTCTATGAAGAAGAAACGGGCGGGAATCCTGCTAAATTAAGTTCACTATCCATTCAATATGCAGACTTTGCGAAGTGGCAAAAGGAGTGGTTGCAAGGTGATGTGTTAAATCGTCAACTCACGTATTGGGAGGAAGAATTGTCTGGGGAGCTTCCTATATTACAACTGCCAGTGGACCGACCTCGACCGGTTACGCAAACTTACTCTGGGGATACGCATCACGTGATTTTTCCTTATAGATTACTCAATCAATTAAAGGATATAAGTCGACAAGAAGGATCTACCTTATTTATGACTTTAATGGCTGCATACCAGAGCTTTCTTGCTCGTTATACGGGGCAAAAAGATATTCTAGTCGGAAGTCCGATTGCAAATCGGAATCATAAGGGAGTAGAAGGATTAATCGGTTTCTTTGTTAATACGTTGGTTTACCGATCAGATTTGAGTGGCACCCCTACTTTTCGGGAGATTTTGAACCAAACAAAGAAAAAGGCGTTAAAAGCTTACGAATATCAAGATATACCATTTGAAAAAGTGGTAGAAGCTGTGCAACCTGAACGAAGTATGAGTCATTCTCCTATCTTTCAGACCATGTTTACACTACAGAATATAAAACAAGAACGACTAGATTTGTCTGGTAGAAGTATCGAAATGGTAGAAAGTAATATGTCTATTGTAAAATTTGATCTGAGTTTAACTGCCTACGAAGTGGAAGAAGGTCTATTTGTCTCATTTGAATACAACACGGATTTATTTGATAGTAGTACCGTTGCACGTATGGCAGGCCATTTTGAGAACTGGTTAAATGAAATCGCGTATCATCCAGATGAATCATATACAAAGCTGTCAATGTTATCGGACACAGAGCAGAAACAACTCCTAGAAGAATGGAATGATACTGACATAGTTTATGGTCATGAGTGTATGATTCATGAGCTATTTGAGCAGCAAGTGGCACGTACACCTGATGCAGTGGCGGTAGTTTATGAGGGTGGAAAGTTAACGTATCAAGAACTCAATGAAAAATCGAACCAATTGGCACATTATCTACAAAAACAAGGTATAGGACCTGAATCATTGGTTGGTATATGTGTTGAACGCTCTCCTGATATGATTATTGGTCTCTTTGGGATTTTGAAAGCAGGAGGGGCTTATGTCCCACTGGACCCAAGTTATCCCGAAAACCGCCTGAGATACATTTTAGAGAATTCACAAATTCAAGTGCTGTTAACAAACGAGGCACTACAGGACTGGTTACCTAAAGATATTCAAGCAATTTGTTTAGACCGGGATCAAGTAATGATTTCTAAAGAGAGTAATTTGGCTCCGGTAAGTGGAGTAACTGCAAATAACTTAGCCTATATCATATACACTTCGGGTTCGACGGGAAATCCGAAGGGAGTAATGATTGAACACCATTCGGTTATCAACCGCCTACAGTGGATGCAGAAAAAATATCCATTATCTGAGGAGGATACAATTCTACAAAAGACACCGTTTTCGTTTGATGTTTCTGTCTGGGAATTATTTTGGTGGTCATTTGTAGGAGCACGTGTTTGTTTGCTTCCACCAGGAGGAGAGAAAGATCCTGCGGTGATTGAGGAGTATATCGAACGATATCGTGTGAACACCATTCACTTTGTTCCGTCGATGTTATCTACTTTCTTGGATTATATGGAACAATATAATTCGAAAAGGGATGTAGCGTCTTTAAATCAGGTTTTTACTAGTGGAGAAGCATTAAATACTGAACAGGTTCGCCGCTTTAAGGGGGTATTTTACGATGTTCAGCAAACAAAGTTAATTAACTTGTATGGTCCTACCGAAGCGACTGTGGATGTGACTTATTATAATTGTGATTTAGAAAAAGAACCTATGCTTATTCCAATTGGTCGTCCAATTGATAATACAGAGTTGTATGTGTTAGATCAACATCAACAGGTGGTACCGATTGGTGTGGCGGGGGAACTTTACCTTGGAGGAGTAGGATTGGCACGTGGCTACTTCAATCGACCAGAGTTAACTACTGAGCGTTTTATTCCGCATCCCTTTAAGGAAGGGGAACGATTATATCGAACGGGTGACCTGGTGAGATATATGAATGATCGTAACTTGGAGTATATTGGAAGAATAGATAACCAAGTCAAAATCAGAGGATTCCGAATTGAACTGGGAGAAATCGAAGCAGCTTTACATGATCACTCATCTGTAAAAGAGGCTGTCGTGTTGGTGAAGGAAGATCGACCAGGAGATAAGCAGTTAGTAGCCTATGTAGTGGGTGAAGGGGATACTGGAGAGTGGCGTGAATATCTTAAGAAGCAATTGCCACATTATATGGTTCCGGCATACTTCTTCCAAGTTGAAGGGATGCCACTCACTCCAAATGGTAAGGTGAATCGGAAAGCTTTATTGGAATTGGAGGCACAGTTCATAAGTGAAGATATTACTACTTCATCACGAACACCAGTAGAGGAGCTCATTGTTTCCGTATGGGGCCAAGTGTTAGGTATAAAAAATATAAGTGTTCAGGATTCTTTTTTTGAGATTGGTGGTCACTCGCTGCTAGCTACTCAAGTAGTTTCACGCTTACAAAAAATCTTTCAAATCGAATTACCGGTACGTGAACTATTTGAGTATGCAACGGTGGAGTCACTGGCAAAGCGATTAGATCAGTTACGTAAAGGAGATAGAAAACGAGAGATTCCGCCACTAATGCCGATGGAAAGAGGGGAAACTATTCCGCTCTCTTATGCCCAACAGCGCTTATGGTTTATCGATCAATTTACACCTAATAGCGCCCTTTACAATATGCCAATGGTATGCCGCCTTACAGGGAGTTGGCTACCTGAGGCATTGGAAAAGGGATGGAATCAGCTCATAGAGCGTCATGAATCATTGCGGACGGTCTTTCATGAAGTGAACGGTCAGCCCGTGCAGCAAATTGAACCGTATGCTTTTCGATCAATTCCGAAAACGGATTTAACTATGCTTTCTCCAGAAGACCGAGAAGAAGAAGTTAAACGTTTGATTCAACAAGAAACAGAAGTGCCATTTGATTTAACAGAGGGCCCACTAATCAGGACAAGTATTTTGCAAGTGGGAGAGGAAGAATGGATTCTCCTTTGTACTTTACATCATATCATTTCAGATGGATGGTCAATGGGAGTCCTACTTGAAGAATGGATGGCATTCTATGAGAAAGCTACGGATGGAAAGATAGCAGAACTTGAACCATTACCGGTTCAATATGCCGACTTCGCTCAGTGGCAAAAAGGATGGCTGAAGGCGGAAGTGCTTGATCAACAACTCCAATATTGGAGGGAAGAATTGTCTGGGGAGCTTCCTGTACTCCAACTTCCTATGGATCGCCCGCGTCCCGCAATACAAACTCATCACGGGTCGACATACACCCTGGTTCTGCCAAGCACGCTACATGACAAATTAAATGAATTTAGTCGTCAAGAAGGGGCTACACTCTTCATGACCCTGTTAGCTGCATATCAAAGTTTTCTATCCCGCTATACGGGACAAGAAGATATTCTGGTCGGAAGTCCAATTGCTAATCGAAATTATAGAGAAATTGAAGGACTTATTGGTTTCTTCGTCAACACCTTGGTATATCGGGCTAATCTTAGTGGTAGACCGACATTTCAGGATGTTCTGTCTCAGGTTCGTCAAAAAGCATTGAAGGCGTACGAGTATCAAGATATCCCTTTTGAAAAAATTGTGGAAGTTGTACAACCAGAGCGGAGTACAAGTCATTCGCCAATCTTCCAGACTATGTTCATCTTGCAAAATATGAAACAAGAGTTCCCGGTGTTATCTGGTAGAAGTATTGAAATGATAGAAAGCCATAGTCCAATCGCAAAGTTTGATTTAAGCGTAATGGTAGCTGAGACGGAAGAGGGATTACTTTTTACTTTTGAATACAATAAGGATGTATTCAATGCCACAACTATTGAACGGATGGCAGGGCACTTTGAGAAATGGCTACACGAAGTTTCCCATTACCCGCAAAATCCGTTGCATAGTCTGAGCATGCTATCGGAACCTGAGCGTACTTTGTTATTAGAAACATGGAATGACACTGTAATGGAAATGCCCCCACAGGGTCTTATTTGCGACAGATTTGAGGAACAAGTAGCAAAGCGTCCTGAAGCGATTGCGGTAGTTGATCAAACAAAAGATTGGACTTACGGTGAACTGGATGCACAAGCAAATCAGTTGGCAAATGTTTTACAGCGAAAAGGAGTTGCTCCAGAGTCAGTCGTGGGAGTTTATCTTCCGAGGTCGGCTGAGCTCATGGTAAGTTTACTAGGTATATTAAAAGCTGGTGGAGCTTATGTCGTTTTAGATCCGTTGTATCCAAAATCAAGGTTAGAATACATGATTGAAGATGCAGGAATTCAATTTGTAGTGACGGCGGAAGGACAAGAAGGCCTTTTCGAACAGGTCGAAATGGTGAGGTTAGAAGAGTTAACAGTGGAAAGCGTAATCGCACCTACACGGCAGATAAATCCAGAGAACTTAGCTTACATTGTCTATACCTCTGGTTCTACAGGAAAGCCAAAGGGTGTCATGATTGAATATCGCTCATTAATGAATATGGTTTCTTGGCATCAAGAAGTTTATCGTATTACAGCAGAGGATCGTGCGACTCAGATTGCAGGGATTGCTTTTGATTCGGCTGTCCAGGAGATTTGGCCGTATCTAACTGCTGGTGCAGCACTCTACTTGTCAACAGAGGAACTGAGAATTAATCCAGAAGCACTAAGAGACTGGCTCATTGATTCGCGAATAACAGCTAGTTTTGCACCTACGCCTATTCTGGAAAGACTCTTGAAATTATCTTGGCCAGGTAAAACGGATCTTCGTTTTATCATTACCGGCGGGGATCAATTAACGCAGTATCCATCTAACGATATTCCTTTTGCGGTAATCAATCAGTATGGTCCATCGGAAAATACCGTTGTTACCACGGATTGTTATGTACCTGTAGGAGTGACAACAGGTACGCCATCGATTGGTCGACCGATTGCGAATACAGAAGTTTATGTGTTAGATTCTCATCTTCAGCTAGTACCAAGTGGTGTGATTGGAGATCTCTATATTGGAGGGAAGAGTCTTGCTCGTGGATATGCTAATCATCCGGACCTTACAAAGGAAAAATTTATTTCGCATCCATTCAAGTCAGGAGAGCGTCTCTATTACACCGGAGACAAAGCAAGTTATCTTTCTGATGGTGCTCTCCAGTTCCATGGTCGTATAGATGACCAAGTGAAAATTCGTGGTTTCCGGATTGAATTGGGAGAAATAGAAGCAGTTTTGCAGGCACATTCTTCTGTGAAAGAAGCGGTTGTATTGGTACGAGAGGATGATCCAGGCGACAAGAGATTAGTAGCTTATGTAGTTGGTGAAGGAAGTGTCCAAGAATGGCGAGAGCATCTACAAACACATTTACCAAATTATATGGTCCCAACAAACTTTATTGAGATGGAATTTTTACCACTTACACCGAATGGAAAACTTGATTTAAAGGCATTGCCAATACCTAGCAAATTATCTACTGAAAATACCGTTCACGCACGAACTCCGCTAGAAGAACTTATCGCTTCAGTGTGGAGTCAAGTGCTAGGAATAGAAAATATAGGTGTTCAGGATTCTTTCTTTGAACTTGGTGGTCATTCTCTACTTGCTACTCAAGTGGTTTCACGTTTACAAGAAGTCTTTCAAATAAAACTACTGGTGCGTGAACTGTTCGAGTATTCAACGGTGGAGGCACTGGCGAAGCGATTAGATCAGTTACGTAAGGGAGGCAAAAAACGAGAAACTCCACCATTGATGCCGATGGAACGAGGAAATGCCATTCCACTTTCTTATGCTCAACAGCGCTTATGGTTTATCGATCAATTTACACCTAATAGTGCACTTTATAATATGCCGATGGTATGCCGTCTTACAGGAAATTGGTTACTAGAAGCATTGGAGTTGGGATGGAATCAGTTGATAGAGCGTCATGAATCATTGCGGACAGTATTTCATGAAGTGGACGGTCATCCTGTGCAGAAGATTCAACCGTATACTTTCCGTTCCCTTCCACAAATTGATTTAACTAAGATTTCTCCAGAAGAGAGAGAAAGAGAAGTGGAGCAATGGATTCAAACTGAAGTGGAATCCCCATTTGACTTAGAGCAAGGGCCATTGTTCCGTGGACAAATCGTGAAAATTTCAGAAGAAGAATGGGTTCTTCTGTGTAATATGCATCATATTATCTCGGATGGATGGTCGATGGAAATCTTGCTCCAAGAATGGATGGTATTTTATGAGGAGGCGATTGGCGAAAAACCAGCAGAGCTCGCACCATTACCAGTTCAATATGCCGATTTTGCTCAATGGCAAAGGGATTGGTTAAAAGAGGAAGTACTAAATCAACAGCTTGCATATTGGAAGGAAGAACTGTCTGGTGAGTTACCAGTCTTAATGTTGCCGATGGATCGTCCCCGTCCTCCGGTACAAACCCACCATGGATTAACTCATAATGTGTTGTTGTCACGCTCATTACTGGATAAATTAAACGAACTTAGTCGTCAAGAAGGGGCAACGCTTTTCATGACCTTATTGGCATCTTATCAAAGTTTCCTTGCCCGTTATACAGGACAATCAGATATTCTTGTTGGAAGCCCAATTGCGAATCGAAATTATCGAGAGATTGAAGGATTGATTGGTTTCTTTGTCAATACGTTAGTCTATCGGGCTGATTTAAGTGGCGCACCGGCATTTAAAGAGTTGTTGTCTCAAGTGCGGATAAAAGCATTGAAGGCATATGAGTACCAAGATGTTCCGTTTGAGAAAATTGTGGAGGTTATCCAACCTGAACGAAGTACAAGTCATTCTCCGATTTTCCAAACCATGTTTACTTTGCAAAATACGGGACAAGAGCTACCACAGCTACATGGACGAAATATAGAAGTAATGGACAGCCACGCTTCAATCGCCAAATTTGATTTAAGTTTAACTGCCGCAGAAGTGGAAGAGGGCTTATTGCTTACTTTTGTTTATAGGACTGATTTATTTGACAGTTTAACTATTGAATCCATAGCCGAAAATTTTGGAAACTGGTTGAATTTAATCGTGGAACATCCTGATAAATCATTAGCTAAGTTGCCGATACTGTCAGGATTACAGCAAAAACAGTTAGAAGAGTGGAATAATAATGCTGTAGCATATCCACAGGAATTTGGGATTCATCAGCTGTATGAAGAGCAAGTAAATCGTACACCTGACGCGGTGGCAGTGGTAGATGAAAAACAGCAGTTAACCTATCGAGAGCTGAATGAAAAAGCAAACCAATTGGCACATTATCTCCAGAAATGTGGGATTGGGAGCGAGTCATTGGTTGGTCTCTGCTTCCAGCGTTCAGTTGAGATGATTGTCGGTCTCATGGGGATCTTGAAAGCTGGGGCAGCCTATGTTCCATTGGATCCATCGTATCCAGAAAGTCGCCTACGATATATTCTGGAGGACACAGGGATTCAAGTATTGGTCACGAACGAAGCATTAGAAGGTTGGATAACTGAAGAAATCAAAACAGTTTGTTTGGATCGGGATAAAGCGATGATTTCGCGAGAAAGCACCCTTTCACCAATATGTGAAGTGACAGGAGAAAACTTGGCGTATGTAATCTATACTTCGGGATCAACAGGGAATCCGAAGGGAGTTATGGTAGAGCATCACAATGTGATTCGTTTATTTAAATCGACGGAATGTTGGTATCAGTTTGATGAAAAAGATACTTGGACGCTTTTCCATTCTTATGCGTTTGACTTCTCGGTATGGGAGATTTGGGGGGCATTACTCCATGGCGGAAGATTGATTGTTGTTCCTTACTGGATTAGTCGATCGCCCAAGGATTTCTATCAACTGTTAGTAAAGGAAAAGGTTACGGTTCTTAATCAGACACCATCCGCATTTCGACAATTGATACAAGTGTGTGAACAAGAAGATGAGAAGAAAGACTTGCATCTGCGCTATGTCATATTTGGTGGGGAAGCACTCGATCCTACCAGCTTGGTACCATGGTTTCAAAGGTATGGAGGGCAGAAACCACAGTTAATTAATATGTATGGAATTACAGAAACTACCGTTCATGTTACGTATTATCCAATTACTCAAGATGATGTGCAGTATGCTTCAAGAAGTAATATAGGAAAACAGATTCCAGATTTAGAAGTGTATGTACTAGACGCTTGTCAACAACCTGTGCCTATTGGCGTAGCTGGCGAACTATATATTGGTGGAGCAGGACTTGCACGTGGATATTTAAACAGACCCGAATTGACTGCAGAGCGTTTCATTCCTCATCCATTCAGTAGTGACCCAGGAGCGCGATTATATCGGACAGGAGACTTAGCGAGATACTTACCTGATGGAAATCTGGATTATCTTGGGCGGATTGATCACCAGGTGAAAATCCGTGGTTTCCGAATTGAGCTCGGAGAAATTGAATCTGCTTTAAACGCACATGTCTCCATAAAAGAGGCTGTTGTAATTGTTCGAGAAGATCAGCCGGGTGATAAACGGTTGGTGGCATATGTCGTGGGTGATGGGAATGTAGGCGAGTGGAGAGATTATCTCAAGGCGGAACTACCAAGCCATATGGTTCCTTCAGGATTTGTGATGATGGAAGCCATTCCACTAACTGCTAACGGAAAAGTTGATCGTAAGGCCTTACCTGTACCAGAGGAGAGGAAAATCGAAAGTGAATGTGTTGCTACGCGGAATGGTAACGAAGAAACACTGGCCACCATTTGGAAGCAAGTATTAGGGATTAAAAAGGTGGGAATCCATGATAACTTCTTTGAAATTGGTGGAGACTCGATTCTCAGCATTCAGATTGTCTCTCGTGCGAAGCAAGCAGGTTTGCAATTGACGCCAAAGCAAATGTTTGAACACCAAACGATTGCTGAGTTGGCGCAAGTAGTCAATGAAGAACGGGGTGTACAAGCAGAGCAGGGAGTTGTAACTGGAGAACTGATCCTTACACCAATCCAGCAATGGTTTTTTGCACAAGATCATCCAAACCCACACCATTGGAATCAATCCATGTTTTTTAGAACAAAAGAGCGACTGGATATAGTATTACTGGAGAAAGCTGTGCGTACCCTTCTAATCCATCATGATGCCTTGCGTTTAAGATATGAACGGTTACCGAATGGAGCTTGGAAACAGCGGAACGAAGGAATCGAAGAACAATCGACGCTGACCGTTATTTCATTAGAAGAAGTGCCGCAAGCAGAATGGCATCAAGTGATTCAAACGGAGATTGACACTGCACAAGCAAGCTTGCACTTACACGCAGGACCGCTAATGAGAATGGTGTATTTTGATGAAGGTGAGAAAAGAGCCGGCCGATTATTCTGGGTGATTCATCACTTAGCAGTGGATGGTGTTTCTTGGCGGATTTTACTAGAGGATCTGCAAACGGCGTATAATCAAGCGAGCCAGGATCAGATGATCCAATTACCTACAAAGAGTACATCCTTTAAAGCGTGGTCGGAGAAATTGCATCATTACGCTGAAGCTGGGATTGTGCAAGAAGTGCGTGATTATTGGGAGCAGCAATCCGAACAAGAAGTGGCTATGCTACCAGTGGATACCACCCTCGAAGTTCCAGCAAACACAGGAACCGAGGAGATTACCGTGGTGCTGGATGAGAAAGAGACCCGTACGTTATTGAAAGAAATTTCAAGCACTCATCGTGTTCAAATCAATGAGGTACTATTGACAGCATTGGTACAGGCTACAGCAGCATGGACAGGTCATCCGGCGCTGACCGTGGATTTGGAGGGGCATGGTCGGGAAGAGATTATCGAAGACGTTGACCTATCTAGAACTGTGGGGTGGTTTACAAGTATTTATCCTGTTCACTTAAATATTACCGGTGCCGACACGCCAATTGCAGCATTAAAATTAGTTAAAGAACAAGTGCGTAAAATTCCTAATAAGGGTGTTGACCATGGAATTTTGCGGTATCTGAACACAACAATGTGTGAGAAATGGGGGTCTCAACATACACCGTCTATTAGTTTTAACTATCTTGGACAATTTGACCAAATGTTTTCTGACGATGCAATGCTTATTCCGGAGAACGGATTTAAGCGCTTAGATCATGCTTCTGGTTCCAAGCGCTTGCATTTAATCGATGTAATTGGAATTGTAACGGATGGGAAACTTCAGTTCACTTGGGTATACAATGTAGGACAATTCGCGAAATCAACGATAAAAAGTATTGCAGAGAATATGCTCCATCAACTAAGTAAATTGATTCAATCTGCGGATGGAGAATCTGCACTGACCGTTTCAGATTTTGTGATGGCTAATCTTGACCAAGCCAGTTTGACAAAAGTATTATCCAAGATGAATTGTGGAAATAATTATCAGATTACCGATTTATATCCACTATCGCCTTTGCAAGAAGGTATGATTTTCCATACATTGCATGACCAAGGGGATGAACATGTAGCGCCGTATATAGTGCAATTAAGTTTCATGATTAGAGGAGAATTGGATATTGTAACTTTCGAACAGGCGTGGAAATCGGTAATTCAGCAGCATGAAATTTTCCGCTCATCTTTCCTTTGGGATGAAGTTGAAGAGCCTTTACAAGTGGTGTATGAGAGTGTTCCATTTAAGGTGAATGTAGAAGATTGGCGTACGCTGACTGCTGAAGAAAAAGAGGAGAAAAGAAAAGCCTTTTTGGCATTGGATCGAAAACAAGCCTTTCTTTTTGATGAAGCGCCATTGATGCGGGTGACTGTCATTCAAGAAGGTGAGGAAGAATATCGGATTGTTTGGACACATCACCATATTCTGTTGGATGGATGGAGCCTACCACTGGTCTTTAACGAATTGCTTACAGTGTACCAGAAGAGAATGAATGGAGAAGCCGTGCATTTACCTAAGTCATCGCCATACAAGAAATATATTCAATGGCTAAGAGAGCAGAATCAGGATCAGGCGGAGCAATTCTGGAGAGAGAAACTTAAAGGTTTTACAGCTCCAACTCTGCTGGGTTTAGAAAGTAAAGAGCAAGAAAAAGGTTACACAGAGAAGGTAACTTATTTATCAGAAGAGCAAACCCAAGCGTTACAAAACTGGGCGAAGCGCAATAGGCTCACTTTGAATACGGTAATTCAAGGTGCGTGGGCGTATCTCATGGGCCGGTATAGTGGAGAAGATGACATTGTCTATGGTGTAACTAGCTCAGGACGCCCTACTGAGATTATTGATGTTGAAAACATTGTAGGTCCTTTTATTGCCACATCACCGACGCGAATTCAGTTGATAGATAATATAAAAATAATGGATTGGTTGCAGAAGATACAAGAGGAAGAGATAGAAAGAAGACAATATGAATATGCTTCTTTGACAGAGATTCAAGGATGGAGTGAAGTTCCTAGAGGAACCCCACTGTTCCATAGCTTGTATGTGTTTGAAAACTACCCAGTGAAAGAGGAGTCCTCAGGAAATCTAGAAATTGGTGAGTTGGAAGGAGTAGAGCAAACTCATTATCCATTAGGATTGACAGTTGTCCCAGAAAGCCAGTTGTTGTTAAAGTTGAAGTATGATCGTAGCAAGTTTAATGGTCTCACTATTGAACGGATGCTGGGGCATTTAAGCCAGGTGTTTAAGCAAATGATCGAGAACGTTGATCAAACTCTGTCGGAGCTGGTGTATGTTACGGAAATAGAACAGAAACAACTACTGGAAGAATGGAATGATAATGCAGCAGCGTATCCACGTGAGAGTGTGATCCACAAACTGTTTGAAGATCAAGTGGATCGTACACCTGATGCGGTGGCAGTGGTAGATGAAAATCAGCAGTTGACGTATCGAGAGCTGAATGAGAAAGCAAACCAATTGGCCCATTATCTTCAGAAATGTGGGATTGGGACGGAGTCATTGGTCGGGCTTTGTTTCCAACGTTCAGTTGAGATGATTGTCGGTCTCATGGGAATCTTGAAAGCTGGATCAGCCTATGTTCCGCTGGATCCATCGTATCCAGAAAGTCACCTACGATATATTCTGGAGGACACAGGAATTCAAATATTGGTTACGAACAAAGTATCACAAGGTTGGATACCTGAAGAAGTTGAAACAGTTTGTTTGGACCGAGATCAAGCAATGATTTCGCAAGAAAACACCCTTTCACCAATATGTAAAGTAACAGGAGAAAACTTGGCGTATGTTATCTACACTTCAGGTTCGACCGGGAATCCAAAAGGGGTTATGGTGCAGCATCATTCGGTATTAAATCTATCCTATGGTTTACAGAAAGAGGTTTTTTCACATCGGGCACATGATAACATGCGCGTTGGTCTAAATGCCTCAATCGCCTTTGATTCATCCGTTAAACAATTACAAATGCTTTTGTATGGTTCTAGTTTATATATTATTTCAACAGAAGTTCGCAGTGATCCTCAAAAGTTTGTATCTTATATTCGGGAGAATAAGTTGGAAATGTTTGATATAACACCTTCACTACTCCAATTACTCATAGATGAGGGGTTGTTAGAAAAAAACGATAGTGTTCATGTTCCAAGCAAGGTACTGGTCGGTGGAGAAGCGATTATGCCATCACTGTGGGAACAATTAGTAGAGAATGACCATATCCATTTTTATAATGTATATGGTCCTACGGAATGTACGGTTGATGCGACATGCTATCGTATCAAAAAAGATAGTAAGAGAGTAACCATTGGGCGTCCGTTGCCAAATGTTCAAGCCTATGTATTGGATGAGAAGTTGTTACCTGTTCCAGTTGGTGTAACGGGTGAACTTTATATCGGTGGAGCAGGCCTAGCGAGAGGATACTTGAATCGTCCAGAGTTAACGTTAGAACGTTTTATTCCTCATCCATTTAATGAAGGGGAACGGTTATACCGGACGGGAGATCTAGTCCGCTATTTAGCTGATGGCCATTTGGATTATCTGGGAAGAATCGATAATCAAGTGAAAATTCGAGGATTCCGGATTGAGCTTGGAGAGATTGAAGCGAATTTAGAAAGTCATCCATCGGTGAAAGAGGCTATAGTCTTGATAAGAGAGGACCAACCAGGAGATCGGAGAATGGTTGCCTATGTGGTGGGTGAAGGAAGTATGCATGAATGGCGTGAGCATCTCAAGAGGCAAGTACCGAATTATATGATTCCTGCACACTTTATTGAGGTGGATGCGATTCCGCTTACAACAAATGGGAAGGTTGATCGAAAGGCACTGAACAGCTTAACGATTCAAAGAGAAAGTACCTTTTCTACACCAATCATCCCACGGGATGAAATCGAGTATCAGCTGATTACAATCTGGCAGGATTTGCTACAGTTAGAAGATATCCATGTAAACGATGATTTCTTCAATATAGGAGGTCACTCTCTCCTTGTAATCAAATTGATTTCAAAGGTCAGAGAGAAATTTGGAAAAGAGATTAAGGTGCCCGCACTAATTAAGAATCCGACAGTGGAAGGAATCGCTTGTCTCATCCGTGAGAATCATCGTATGGAAGAATCATTATCGGTTCTGGTTCCATTACAAGAATCAGAGAAAAGACCTTTCTTCTGTGTTCACCCATTTATGGGTAATGTACTCTGTTACATTCAGCTAGCAAGGTTACTCAAGGATCACTGCTCATTTTATGGTCTACAGAATCCTCTCGTAGAGAAAGAAGGAATGAACGGGTTGATTTTATCGGAAGTAGTGCAACTCTACATCGAGGAAATGAAGCGGGCTCAGCCAGAGGGGCCGTATCGTCTGGGAGGATGGTCTCTGGGCGGTGCCATCGCCTATGAAATCGCAACTATGCTACGGAACCAGGGAGAAGAAGTTGAGGTGTTGGTACTATTGGATACCAAGGTGCCTTCAGAACGGGATTACAAGACAGAGGATGAAATGCTATCTTATATATTGGAGCATTTCATCCATATAGAGCTAGTGGACCAGGAAGAAGAGCTTGTTCATCAACAGGACATGCTTGTTGAACAATTAATTGTGGAAGGAGTGCTCCCGCCTGATGCAAATCTTACGAATTTGAAGCAAATTATCAATGCTCACAGGAAATGTCTGAATTTAATGGCAGAGCATGATTTAACACCATATTTTGGGGAAGTTATTTACTTTAGTGCTGAGGAAGGTAAAGAATTGTTTACGGATTGGAAGCCTTTATTAAAAGGAAGAGTGAATATGTATTCGGTCCCTGGATCACACGAAGAAATAGTAGCTTCCCCCGCAGTTGAAAAGTTAGCTAAGTATCTACTAAATGAATTAGAAGGAATAAAAGAGACATCCCTTTCGCTAACGGAAAAGTAGAGAGCACAAAAGAGGCAACTTTATAAACAAACATTGTTATTATTAAAGTTGTTATTTGTGAGTAGTAGTGTAAATAAAGAGAGCAGTCCAATAACTGCACATCAAGTGTAGGAGATTATGTATATATATATCAAGAGCATTACTTTTTAAGGGGCTTGCTTGATAGGGACATAGAAACATATATGAGTTGTTCATAGTATGCTGTAAATTCTCTGAAGTTTTTGTACCAGAAGCGAATGCTTTGATGATATTGCTGAGGAAAGGTGTATATTTTCATTGATATGTAAATATGCACCTTTTCTATTATATTTGCACTTGAATAAATGCAAGTTAGAAAATGAAATTGAATTTCTATAACGTATACATAGGAAGAAATCCTTTTAAAAAGGAAGTGATTTATCATACAAATTCATGCTGTGAAAATACCAAAAAATATTGAAAATCATTTGTTTAATCAATTTAGTAACTTGATTTCAAATGAGAAGAGAGAACGAATGAAGCGTTTATTAAATTTATGTGATATTAATAGGACTTTGATAGGAGATTTATTAATTCGTTCCCTAGTTTGCCAAAAATATAAAATGAATAATGAAGAAATTAAATTTATATATAATGAGTACGGAAAACCTTTTGTTCAAAATTTTTCTGACTTTCACTTTAATATTTCGCATTCAGGAGAATGGGTGGTCTGTGCCACTGCTAATTCTAATGTAGGTATTGATATTGAAAGAGTTTCAGACATAGAGGCTCTTAAATTAGCAAATGAATTTTTTTCAGAGGAAGAATTTTATGATTTATCTAATATGAATTCTGATGAACAAATCAATTATTTTTTTGATTTATGGACATTAAAAGAAAGCCATATAAAAATGATTGGTAAAGGACTTTATATCCCGTTAAATTCATTCTCTGTAAAAAAAGAGTCACGAACTTTAATTTCATACACGAATATACCTCAAAACTTTTACTTTAGACAATATAATATTGATCCAAATTATAAGATATCTGCTTGTGCAAAACGTGATGAATTACCGAATGAGATAATAATTAAAGACTTTTATACAATTGGCCAAAATATAAACAAATTTTAAAGTAAGGAGAAAATCTATGAATAAGACTAAACTTTTTTGCTTTCCACATGCTGGTGGCTCTGCGTTTAGTTACTCAAAATGGAAAAATTACTTTAATCCACATATTGAAGTAGTTCCAATAGAGTTAGCCGGTAGAGGATATAGAATTGAAGAAAGCCTGTACCAGAGTATGGAAGAGGCTGTAAATGATGTCTACAATAGTATAGTCAAGCAACTAGATAATTCGCCCTATATTTTATATGGGCATAGCATGGGAAGCTTGATTGCCTATGAATTAGCTAGAAAAATACAGGATTCTAATAATGTATTGCCTGAATTTCTTGTTTTATCCGGTAGAAATCATCCTAATAGTAAGATAAAAAATATTCGACATAACCTACCCGATGAACAATTCAAAAATGAAGTTATTGCAATGGGGGGAACATCAACCGAGGTACTACAATCAGAAGAATTAATGGGAATTTTTCTCCCCATTCTAAGAGCAGATTTTAAAATTGTAGAGACATATATCCATAACAACAATATACGAGCATGTGACATTGATTTTCTTGTATTGAACGGAAAAAAAGATGAATTAACTACATATGATGAGGTGAAAAAATGGAAACAATACACAAGTAAATCGTGTACCTTCAATTCATTTGAAGGTAATCATTTCTTTCTAAATGAAAATATTGAAGAAATAGCAAGTGGTATTATAAGAAAGTTAGAATCTAAAAGATTTTCAACTAGTTTTTAGAATATTTCTAGGTATACTTATGGTTGAAAAATAAAAATATTAAAGGTGAAAAATACAGGTTCTGTTGAAACATCATTGAATAAAGAGATAGAAAAAATGCAGATACAATTAGAAGCTGGTATACCACATTCCTACTTTAATAGTACGTATGCAAGTATAAAAGTACAGAACTCATCGGGTAGCGTTGTGTACAATAAAGAAATTGTGGGAAATAGACAACGAACTGCTGAAACCCAAACCGTTCCTGTAAAAGTTGGGGATTACATTGAACTTACCCATATAGAAGGGGAAGCAGAAAAGGAAAAGATATGAGCTACTTTAACTAACCTTGAGAATGGCAAACAGGAATATATGGGTAAGAAGAGAATATATCAGGTTACATCTACAGGACTAATAAGACAATAGATGAATCAAAAAGTTGGGGGAATCCTCAACTTTTTTGGTTAAAAAGGAGGTTCTGGTGCCAATATATGAAGAGGAACGATAGTAGATTTTTAACGGAATCGTATTTTATACTATAAGTCCAAAAATTCTGTGAATGAAATCTTTCTGATTTAGAAAAGACTGATTTTGTACATCAAATAAAACAGGAAGCAAGATTTTTGGATGTTCTCAACACTCTACATGTACGCATACAGAGCTAATAAATACATGAGCTGTGATAAAAATTCAGCTCTTTTTCAATTTTTTAAAGAGTGTATTAAAAAAAGGAAGTTTAATTTAAAAACGACTTTTCAGGTTTGTTTATTTTGCGTTTCGATGGACAAGTTAAAATAGGTCTTGTTCATTTTAAAAACATATGTAAAGACAGATAAGGACTTTAAATGTGTTTTTGGGGTTTTTAGGGGGAATAAAAAGGCTAGTCATTATTTAAGACTTAACCCTTTTCTACTAGCTGACGAATTGCTTCATTTCAATTACTTATCTTGTTATCGTGCCAAAAATCCTCTATTTATTTTACTTGTTCTTTTGTAAATGAAACTAAATTTTCATGTATGGGGAAAGATATTAGATGAAAGCAACCGGAGTAACTAGAAAAGTAGATGAGTTAGGGCGTGTGGTAATTCCAAAGGAACTTAGAAATACGCTAGGTATTAAAGAAAAATCACCATTAGAGATCTTGTAGAAGGTGAAGACATTGTTTTACAGAAGTATCAGCCTGGTGGTGTTTGTGCATTAACAGAAGAGGTGTCAAATCGTAACATAGTATTAGCAAATGGTAAGATAACATTAAATCCAGAAGGTGCGGAACTATTAATAAAAGAAGTAAAACAGTACCTTGTAAAATAAGTGGCCCTTACAAGGGGCTTTTTTTAAAATCAATAAAATAATTTCATGTACCGTATTTATTATAAAAAATAATAACACAACGAACCTAACACCGCTAAAGGTATTGATAACAAAACCAACATTTGATGATCCTGAACCATTATAAGATTTTGTATTCTCTTTTGGAGAAACATTATAAAAATCGCCTAAGTTGAAAGAACCAGTACTATTTTGTGCGACAAGGTTTGCTACAACTGTGGGCATAGTACGCACCTAATTTCCTAGAAAGTATTTAAATTAGCATATGTTGTAATCATCTAGAGGTTCATTTTGATCTAAGAATTCGAAGTTATTGCTCGTGAAGATTTTAATAAAATAATTATTTTGTAATAATCAAAAAAGAGCACTTCGTATAGGTGCCGAAATAAGAATTATTCAATTGTCAAGATAATTACTTACCACCATTTTGATTTATACGTTTTAAATAAAAAATAGAACAAGGTCCTGATTTGAAAAATAGAGAGCTCTTTGAAAAGAGCTCTCTGACTAAAATTTATATTGAATATGAATACACACGATATTGTATACGTGCTATTTAGGTAGGTGCAATTTTAAAACAAAATCCTTATTTGAATAGAGAAAAAAGACAACAACCGGAGGGCTTGTTGTCTCAAAAAAGTGGAATGTCACTAAAATATTTGTTGAAGACATAACAGGTTATTTAAAGTATATGAATTGCGTATAAAAATATACAGTAGAAATTAAAGAGCGCTTACCAAGGTGCTCTTCTACCCAAACTTACATTGAAAAAGAATCCGCGACATTGTATGCGTATTTCTTTCGCTTTGTGTAGTTTTAAAATAAAATCGTTATTTTAATTAAAAGAGCAGCTAGCAAAAGCTAACTGCTTGTTAAAAAAAGAATCCACTCTAGGTTATTTACTGCCAGAGTTTCAAGAAATAAATGATTAAATTAATTTAATTTTTCAATTACAATCGAAGCATTTATATTTGTTTGTGTTCCACCTGCCAAAGTCTGCAAAGTAACTGCAGCAGCGGAAGTATGATTATTAAGGGTAATAATATCACCTGCAGCTAAAGTGAGGATTGTTTGGCCGTTGTTTGGTTGAGTTCCTGCACCTGATCCATAAACTGCGCTGGTAACCGGAGCACCATTTAAAAAAAGTGTGAATTGATTAGGCTCAACTCCTGATATAGAAAAAGAAATTTTATAATCTCCTGCATTAAGAACCATCAATTGAGAAGTTCCAAGCGTATGAGTAAAACCAGGTGTCATTTTACCATGTGAATTAAAAAGAATAGGTGCTTCTAAGGCAACAACTTGAGCTGCTGTATTGAAAACATAAGCATAATGAGATAACCCAGATACTGTAAGTCCGGTAGGTCCAGTAGGTCCAGTAGGCCCCGGAGGTCCACCAGAAGGTCCGGTTGCTCCAGTTATTCCAGTAGCTCCGGTTATGTGATACCAAATGAAATTTTTTCATGGGCGTGAAGTATTTGAACAAAAAAGCTATTTAAATACTAAGTTATCGAGATGAAAAATGGTGCACAAAGTTTTTTGTGCACCACTATATATAAACTATGTCTTGTCTTGTCTTGTCTTGTTAATAATATGTCTACCGCATAAAATTGTGAACAGATTAAAGAGAAGATTAAAGAGAAGATTAAATTTAAAAGAGCAACCTTTGAGGATGCTCTTATGACCAGTACCATTACTGTAAAAGAATACGTAATATCGGATCTGTATTTTTCAAAAGGTGTGAATTATTTGAACCCAAAATTAATTTGGCACAACAAAGCAGCTAGCTGAAGTAGCTAACTGCTCCAAACAGTGATGTAACTCTAGATGTATGTATAGTATTGACGAAATATTGAGCTTTATTCAGGAGGGAGAGAAGTAGGCCATTAACATGAAGATGCTCCAATACATATCTTACAAGTAGTAAATTAATGACGGGGTAGATTGAGAATGGATGATCCGATTAAGGAGATAGTTGGCGCATGGTTTGTTGCAGTAGGGACAATTATTGCTGCGATTGGGAGTACACCTTTAAAAAGATTGAACAGCGAATTAAGAAAAGATTTGAGCGTATGGGGGAATGTATTACAGGCAACGGGGAATGGTCTGGAAGCTGATGGACAAGGAGAAATATCCCTTGAATTGATTGGGAACGAAATCCAATCAATTGGTAATGTAACGGTTCTAACAGGACTTATTATAGAATTTGAAGATGAAACAAAAAAAAAATTAGTAATTGCAGGAAATTGGATACAAGCATTAGGTGGTGTTACATCAATAGGTGGGGAAATAGAAGATAGTTCCAATATGGATGAATCGTATATCATTATCGGGAATGTGTTACAAGCGACTGGTAATTCATTACAGGCAATAGGTGGAATAGATGAATTGAAAGCTAGTCGGGATAAAGTGGAGGGAATTTCGGAAGACGATGAGGAGGATGGGCAGCTTATAGTGATTACGGGGAGTTGGGTCCAAGCGGTCGGTTCAGTAGTTTCATTAATCGGTCAAATAAGAGAAGAAAGCCAAGAGATAGAAGAAAGTATTTCATAGAGGACTTAATAAAATAATCCTTTTCTAATAACAAAGTTACTAAAATATGAGAAAATGATATAATAATACCAATTAAATATTTAGTCCTACTGGAAGAACCAGCGGACATCAAACCATAAAGAGCATAAGTGATAGTGCTCTATGGTTTGGTGTCCGCTTTTTGTTTTTTTATTAATAAAATAGATAAGGAGTGTTTTTATATATGACGCAATTAACTTTCTTACCTAAAATTGATCGTAGAGCAACACAAGTTCGTTTAGAAGAGATTCTTGAAAATGTTCGTATTTATAGAAAATTTGGGATGATTAGAAATGAGGTGAAGGTCACAGCTTCTTGCGAGGTAAGATATCATGGCCCAACAAACATGGTAGGCAAGCCAGCTGAAGATGTTGCTTTAGCAAATGTTGCAATGAGTGAAAGAGAATTAAAATTACAACGTTTATCTTTTCAAATTGATAAACATTAAGTCGATTTAGCAAAAATCAACGAGATATCATTGTAAAACGATATTTGGAAGATGAGGAAGTCTTTGATTATATGGTTTATAACGATATTGGTATGAGTGAACGTACATATAGAAGAAATAAATCAAATGCTTTTTATAAATTAGCATTTGCTCTTAGATTAGAAGTTTATGAGACTGAAGAATCTGGAGGTAATGAATAATGAATTTTGTTTAGCCAATACGTGATCCAGAGCGAATACAACAGCTAAAAGAGTATTTTAAGGAAAAGAGCTTACGTAATTACATTCTCTTCATTATGGGTATTAATACAGGTCTCAGAATCTCAGATATTTTGAAATTGAAGGTAGGGGATGTTAAAGGCAGCCATATATCTATGCGGGAAAAGAAAACAGGGAAAGAGAAACGAATACAAATTACTGCAGCGCTGAAAAGAGAACTTAAATGGTTTATTGTAGAAAGAGAAGACAATGAGTATTTATTGCAAAGCAGACAAGGTAAGAATCGTCCAATTGGTCGTAGCATGGCATATAAGATATTAAGCGGAGCAGCGGCAGAGTTTGGGTTAGATGAAATAGGAACACATACGTTAAGAAAAACATACGGGTATCACATGTACATGCAAACGAAAAACATAGCATTACTTATGGAGATATTCAATCACTCGTCAGAGAAGGTCACGTTACGTTATATAGGTGTAAATCAAGATGCAATGGATAAAGCAATGACTAGGTTTAAAATCTAATCACTGCTTATTTCTTTTTAAATCTAGGGTATTGCAGCATTTTGGAAAAACTCATGCTAAGAGTATGCAAGATTTTATACAGTTCTAGTAACAAACAAGAATCCAAAAACCGTGCTAGGATAGGAATGTATAAAAAAGGGCATAGATCCATAGAACAAAAAAAGAAGGTTCCTTGGTGAGAGTACGGTTTCCTGCCTTTTCCTTGCTACCGATAAGTGGTTTTATGTAAACTAGATGTGTATATGGGGTATATTTTTGAGAACAAAATAAGAGATAAGCAGCCTTATAATTTAATCATAACTCAGTTGATTGTAATTATCATGTTGCGTTGGTTTGGAAAACTTTTTTAGTTTAAATTATAAGGAGTAAGGTGAAGATGGTTATAAGGAAAGGAAGGTAGAGTCAAGATGTTATTTAATATTCTAATTGCATTTGTGTTACCTTGGACTGTTGGAATTCTTCACCTTTACAAAAAAGAGAGAAGAATTATCCCTCTGATTGGCTCATTCTTTTGTGTCGTTGCTTTTGTCGTAAATGAATTCGGCTTTTATTGTGGTTTTTGGAGGATTGCTCCTTTCCTTGATCAAAAAACTTTTTCTGCGTTACCCTTTAATATAGGAATTTATCCGATTTTGGCAAGTTACTTGATATTCTTTATAAAGAAAACCAAAAGACCTTACTTGATGGTCTTTTTCATATCCCTATTTACTACCCTTCTTGAAATGACATTAGTTTTAAGTGGAGAAATCGTATATGGTAACGGCTGGAATATTATTTGGACATTTTTTTCCTATATCATCCCTTATATGTGGGTGTACTGGTATTACCTCTATTTAAGAAAGTTAGAAGTCATGAACTAAATCCTGAAGGCAACATAATAGAATTCGAATGTTTTTGATTGCCGAAAACGGGAATTATGTAAATACGAACCCCCTTCAGTAAGCAAACTGAAGGGGGTTTTTCTAGATATATTTAATACAGAGAATAATGGATTATGTTAATAAAAATATATGTGTTATTGATAAAAAAAACGCTATCCTTTCTGCATATTTCTACAAAAAGAATAATGTTTTTTTTCGTAATATGGATAGAAATTCTTTTTAATTTAATAATAATGGAGGATAACTGTTTATAAAAAAAATTTATTCTCACTATACTATACTTTCAATTTCTTCTCTACACTAAAAAACATAATAGTTATTAATAGTATCATAAGAGCCATAATTAAAAGAATTATAGAAGAATATCTAAATAATAAACTGACTCCCACGTTTACAAGCGCAAATATGTGTAACTTCTTAGTTGTGAGAAAAGAGGTCATTCATTAAAAATAATTGTTTAGGTGACCAGAGAAGATTAGGAAACCGAAACATACGAAATGGAATGTAATCACAATTGCAAGGACATGCATGAACGTATTGTTGGGCCAAAATTTATGCTTCTTATTTTTCCGTTCGAAAATATCAAATAAAATAAACAGAAAAATATGATATAGAGCATAAATAATATATTGAGCAATATCATGACCAGTAATGTGCCAAATTCCCATGACAAAAAAGTTTAAAAAGACGCCAATATATGAAATCATATAGCGATTTTTAATGAGCTTTTTCTTTGTTGCAAAAAAGACAAAGCGCATGTAAATAAAATCACGGAGCCAGAATGATAAGCTCATATGCCAACGATTCCAGAAATCTTTAATATTACGACTGATAAACGGTTTATTAAAGTTTTCTGGTGTTTTAATACCCATCATATAACTGACACCAATTACGAATGAACTATAACCTGCGAAGTCAAAAAATAGATATAAACTATAGCTATACATGTAAATCATATTTGATGAAATTGTGTTTTGGTGAGCTAATGTTGCATCTATAATATTTTCTTTTATTAGGTAAGCAAGTATAAACTTATACAGAAAACCTTGGAAAATACGGTTAATTCCCGTGTATAGTAGGTTTTGATATTCTTCAGCGCTTGGTGGTTTTTGAATATCTTTTTGGAACCTGCGATACCTATCGATAGGTCCGGTCGAAATAGCAGGGAAGAACAAAATGAATTCCCAGAAATTAAAAAATGAGCATTCTTTAATTAAGCCATCGCGAATTTCAAATACCATTTGTACTGCTCTGAATGTTACATAAGATATACCAGTAAAAACAATGAATTTTAATTCAGGTACAAATGGTGCGATTTTTGCCAAAATCAATGGCAAAATCGACAAAATAATAGCCATGCAAAACATGAACGTATTATTATTTTGTTTTCTTAGTAGTAAATAGCCTTTAATAAGGACATATTGCCAAATAATAAATACTACTAACATCATTGCTTGATTTGACTTATCCGAGAAGATAATAGCAAGCATAATAAGCGTTAAGATAGCATTATATTTGCGCAACATTTTACCTCTTAATCCAGCTACGATAGTAGGTATCAATAAAATCCCCACTATAGCAAAAAAATAAAATGATCCATATGCGGTCATGCTGTAACCTCACTTTATAATGTTTTGCAATCCTTCATTCCATTTGGTGTCATGGAATAATGGATTGGCACATGAATTTGGAATTATATAGTTTAATAATCACTCATTGCGTTTTTTGGGTTGCAGATGTTAATAAATACTTTTTCTATAATCGCATATGCCGGAGCAATTTGTTCTTCTGAAGCCCCATGCATAACTTGTAACGCTAATCCATTCATCGAAGCCAATAAAGCCCTAGAAAACGCTTCTAGATCTGGGATTTCTACATTGGAAGTTTGAGCATATTCTTGAATTAGGTCTATCAATTGGTTCTGTAGAACTCGAATTTCTTCCATAATTTTCGGTGACCAAGCTGCTGCTGCCAATAAACTAAAATACACTTTTCTCCATTCAGAACTTTTGAACTGGTGATGTACTACAAATATTAGTTTTTTCATTTTCTCTGAGAAATCTTGTATATTTGAGAGTTCCTTCTGAATTTCTTTAATCTGTTTTTGCATGACATAGGAGGTAGCGTTAACTAATAATCCCTCCTTTGTTGGAAAATAATAATGAATTAAACTTAAAGTAATTCCCGCTTTTGTAGCAATATCTCGTAATGTAATAGCGGTTGTGCCTTTTTCAGCTAAGCATTCAAACGTAGCCATTAGTATTTGATCCCGAGTAGCTGTTTTTTTAGAATTAGACATTGTATTTCACCTTCTTTTTTAGTTTGGTCAACCGACCAATAAATATAAATTTATACTACTCTATTAGAACATTTTTTACAATACTAAGTACCATCCCCATGTCCACCAAGCTAAGGTTTTGATGTACACCTATATGAAAATTATCTTTCTCTACAGTTAGTTATTTTGAGAATTTAGCTCATTTTTTCTTTTTGGGAGTGTCTACTTTTCTTAAGTTGATGGGCATGGGGTCCCTCCCACATCACGCGATTATCTTAACTTCGATGTGAGAACTATTGGAATAACAATGGTTCTCACATCATTTACATGTATTCAAAGTAAAATTGGTTTATATAATAATCGATCTTTTATACTATTTTATCGAACTATAGAACCCCGTGAACAAGGATTTAGAATACCTTTATTTAGAGACCATCAAGTGATTGTTTTTCTTCTTAATAAGTCTTCTTCTTTTAAATTAAGCTTTTTATATACTCTGTAGTAAACCCACACAGCATTTATCAGTAACAATGTACTTGTAATAAAAAATACATATCGGATACCTATATGGGCCGCCACTTGCCCTCCTAGAACAGAACCTCCAAATACACCCATATATCCTGCTGACATGTTAAAGCCAAAAACCCTACCTGTTAGAGCAGATGGTGTGATTTTCTTAATTAAAACGCTGACTGCAGGAGCCAAGCCAGCTGTGGTTAATCCCAATAAAAATTGAAGTACCATTAACTGCCAAGGATTTTTCACAAAGGCTTCTGGTATAAAAATGAGTCCCGCTACTACAAGGGCGACTAATATTACTTTTTGGGGCCCTATTTTATCGGAAATTTTACCCAATCTTGGTGCGGCAATTATATTTGCCATCCCTGAAGCAGAGAATACGATACCAGCTATCATTGCAATATGACTAGTATCACGGGACAATTGAGTCACATATACTGTGATGATTGGTTCCATTGTATACAATGCCATATATATTATAAAAAAAGTCACAAACATGGTAAGAGTTAAGCTCTTTTCAGGTACATTCCTCCATGTTTCCTTGGCACTAAGCACTTTTTTGTCCTCGCGGTTGAAGGACTCCTTTACAAATAAAGCGGTAATAATAAATGCAATAAGCATCATTGCCCCCGTTATAAAGAATACATTTTGTAATCCAAAATTCTCCGCCATGAAGCCACCGATCATGGGTCCAAGTAAAGAACCCGAAATACTTGCCGTTGAAAGGGTACCTAAAGCCCACCCTGAATGTTCCTTTTCCGTCTGAGTTGCAATTAGTGTAGTACAGGCTGAACTGTATCCTGTTATTACACCCTGTAATAATCTTAATCCTATCAATACATATACATTCGAAGCAAAACCCATACTACCTATAACTATTGCCATACCAAGGCTCGCCCGCAAAAGCATTGGTTTTCGTCCGTATTTATCCGCAGCAAGCCCCCAAATTGGTGAAAAAATGGCAGAAATAATAAAGGTTATGCCGAAAGAAAATCCGGACAACTGTGCAATTAAAGCTGCATTATCAACTCCAAGATGCTTGATATAAAGCGGCAACACTGGTGCAAGCTGACTCATTCCCACACCCGTGACAAACATCCCAAACCAGCAAACAATTAAATTTCTTTTCCAAATCGGCATGAGTATAACCTGTCCTTTCATTTTTTTATTTCTATAACAAATGATGTTCTGAGTAAAATCAAACAAACGCCACTTTAGGAGAAAATCCTTGAGAGGCGTTTGCTTAGTTATGATATTAATCCAGTGTTTTAATCCAAGCGTCAACAGTAACCACATCTGCTTGACGAGGGAATACCTTTTCCATAAGAACGCGGTGAACCTCAGAATCGGCATCTAGACAAGCATCAGAAAGTACCGTTATTGCAAAGTCTTTGTCTGCTGATTCCCTTAAAGTGGATAGAACCACACCGCTTGTAGAAATACCGCAGAGAACAAGCGAATCGATTTGCTGTGCACGGAGGATAACCTCCAGATTACTACCAGCGAATGCACTAAATCTGTACTTCGTTACAACAGGTTCATTTGCTTCAGGCTGAACAGATTCGTGAATTTGTGTCCACGCATCCGAGATAGTCATTCCGCCCATTTTAGTAATGGCTGAGAATCCTTTATTTTGTGGACTCACTTCTGGATAGCCTTCGCTAAATCCTAATCGAATAAAAATAACAGGAATATTATTTTGGCGTGCCGCTTCAACAGCTTTCTGGAATGGAAGTAATACATCTTTATTTTCTGAGAAACGTGATACAATACCATTTTGTAAATCCATAACTAATAATGAGGGTTTACTATTTTGATTTTGCATATTTGCATAACTCCTTTACAATAGGTTAAAATCAAGTGGAGAGTTCTCCGTTTAAGAATTATAAGTGGAGAGTTCTCCGTTTGTCAAGGGATATAAATGTTAGGGAGTGATGGTATGGCAAATAATCAGAATACAGCCCATAATCGGACTGAGCGACGTGACGCTGCCGAGAATCGCCAACGTATATTAAATACGGCTCTTAGGCTATTTGAACACAATGGTGTTGAACAAGTCAGTATGAATCAAATAGCAACAGAGGCAGGAATTGGTGCAGGAACGCTTTATCGCCGTTATAGAAATAAAAGTGAGTTGTGTCTTGATTTGATCAAAGATAATATTGATATGCTTTTTGAGAATATCGAAGCATACTTGAAGCAGAACCAGACTGAGCCGCCAAATCAACGAATAAAAGGCGTACTCAGCTTATTTGTCCGTTTCAGAGAAAAAAAGGCACAATTGCTTACAGGAGTAGAGAATTCTACTTCAAGTAATCCACGATCAAAGGATAAGAGTCCTTTATATTATGAATTGCATCAGCTATTCGTAGAATTATTTGACGAGATGCATAGAACCGAGAAAAACCAACCTAACAGCGTCTTTAGAGCTGATATGTTACTGGCTGCTTTGAGCAGTGATTTCTATTTGTTTCAAAGAGAAATCCGTGGCTATTCGGCTGATATGATTTTGGAGCAACTTTGTTTAACGTTTTGTTAAGATATGAATAATGTCAATTTGCAATTTATCAATTTCATTATATATTTTATAAAAAAGAAGACATAATGAAATTGCCACCATAAAAGGTTCCTTAAATGGGAATCTTTTATCTTTATATCTCCCTTTTCGATTTTCAACAATTAATTCTGCCAGTTAGCAGAATAATTTCCATTTCCAATTATTCCTCCCTTCATTATTTACTATACATACTATAAAAATCAGTATAGTTATATAGTCTTTAAAGGGGTATCGCCACATCGCTATCAAGCTAAGCCCGTGTAACGTCAATGATAAGCAAGATTGTTTCTTTTTTTCGAAAGTCTATACGTAGATGCTTTAAAGATTTGCATACGAAATAAACCCTAACGGGTTTCCTTTTTTGAATTAAGCTGCTTGGTTATCAGACATGGTACAATTATAAACGACACCTAATATATCAAAGACTGTTTTCTTCTCATACCTAGGGGATTTCCGCCCGTTTTGCTGTAGGAGATTGAACAGGCGAAGTAACACCTTTGATAGCTCTTGGGTGTTTTTTTGTATAGTTTGGAATAGAAGAAGAAAATAGTCTTTAATCATATATATGGCTTTATACTCACTAAGCTCTCGTTTTTTCTTCATGAGGAGTAATTGGCGCATTTGAAACATGATAGAAGAACAGAGTAGAATGGCAATCAATTGACCATATAAATGGCACTCCAATCGTTCTGGTTTTATCTTTTTACAATGATGGATTTGAAAGAATGACTTCCACGTTTTAAATAAAATTTCGATTTGCCAACGCAAAGAATATCAGTCATGTACCTGTCCCATCGGGACAATATCTGTAGGGGTGTTGGTCATATATACATTGATACCACTGAGTCGTTTACTACGAGGAGAATACTTCATTCCTTTCTTTTTTTCTCTTACAACTTGATCTGGTTCTGGTGCAAAAAATCTATAAAACTTGGACATACTGATATTACTACTCTAGAAAAGGTGTGTGATCAGTATAAAAAAGGAAAATTTATTCAAATGGAAGCATTATCAGCCTGATTTAATTTTGTTAACGGTAAGATGGTACCTACGGTATAACCTCAGTTTTCGTGATTTGGTGGAAATGATGAAGGAACGGGGCTTATCTATTTCTCATACCACGATTATGCGTTGGGTTCATCAGTATGGTCCTGAATTGGACAAACGAATTCGTCGTCACCTCAAGCAAACCAATGACTCTTGGAGAGTTGATGAAACATATATAAAAGTTAAAGGGCAATGGATTTACCTGTACCGTGCTGTTGATTCGAAAGGAAACACAATCGATTTTTGTCTAAGCGAAACAAGAGACCGAAAGGCTGCAAAGCGCTTTTTCAAAAAAGCTTTGCGGTCTTTTCATGTATCAAAGCCACGTGTGATAACAGTCGATAAGAATCCGGCTTATCCTATAGCAATTGAACTGTTGAAAAAAGAAAAAAGCATACCTGATGGTATGCAACTTAGACAACAAAAGTACTTGAATAATATAGTAGAACAAGATCATCGCTTTATAAAGAAGCGTATCCGTTCTATGCTAGGGCTCAAATCTTTTGACACAGCTATATCCATTCTTTCTGAAGTAGAAGCTATGCATATGATTAAAAAAGAACAGATTAATTTACGGAACCAGTCTATCCAAAATCAGAAAGAATTCGTCCATCAATTGTTTGGACTTGTAGCATAAGATACGATTCCGTTAGGAATATATATGCTTTATTCTCTTTTACTTTATTTTTGCACCAGAACCTGCAGGAAGAAATACACGCGTCTTGATATACATTCTTTCAACGTTGTGTAAAGGAAATTGGCGAAAATGACATTAAGTAGCCGACTCTACGGAGTATAAACAAGAAGATTCTTAGTCTTCTCCAAGTCACCGAACTAACCAAATGTGAAGCGTGTAGCTAATATATAGTGTTGCGGTGACTTGGAGAAGGTTGGGAGTTATCTTGACCTTGGAAGAGGAACTTTTGCCATTTGTTTTTTTATTTCTCTCTATTAAATATGTGAACTATGGGGAGTTTTATAAAACATAACTTTTGAATTATATAATAAAAGTATATATAATTATACTGATATAAATATATTAACTGGTTAAAAATGGGGAAATAAAAATGAATATTAAATTTGATGTAGTTAAAGATGAAAATTTTGATTTTACTTTATTAGAAACAAAATTGCTGAAAACTTTTAAAGAAGTAGATAATGTAGCAATAATTGAAAAGGTTGAAGATAAAATTTTTGAAAAAGATGATGTGCAAACCCATTTAGCGGAGATTACTATTAATGTTACAGGAAATAATATTGGATATAGATCAGCTTCAGCTAGTATATTCATTGTTCTAGAAAGTCTATCAATAGAGCTATTCAATATTAATATTAGTATACATTAAGCATCCAAAACGGGTGCTTTTTTCTTTGTTATATAGAAATTACACATTAAAACAGTGAACATTCTAATAAGACAAGCATATGATGAATTCGTGACGAGTTATCATATGAGGTGAAACTTGGGGCACCATACTTATTTGTTGAAGGGTACCTAATGACGGGTACTCTTTTTATTTTGCACCTTTTAATAAGGACAAGCATATATTGGAGTATGGGGTTGCCCCACTTCATATATTTGAGCACCTATCGATTATGGGTGCTCTTTTATTTTGTACAAAATGGACATTTGAATTAAATAATTATATAAATAGGTAGAATCTAATTATATGATGTGCATTTTAATCCAAGGGGTACAAATTCGATGCGACGTGAAAAGGATTTGTTGATACAATGGAAGGCGGACTTGCAAGCTGTTCAAGAAGAGAAGAGGCTGAAGAAGAAGGCTAAGAAATAAAATAAGAAATATAGCATTCCTGATAATACAGCTGACTTCATGAATGGTAAGAATACTTATCGTAAAGAGAATGGGGTATGGAGGCAAAGAAATAAATAGTGTAAGGATAAATGAGTTTGATTAAGTTTATAGCAATTATCGTAGGCGTTACTGTAATCTGGGTGGCGTCTTGTTTTTTGTTAAGGAAAGATAAGGGGTGAAATAGATTTGAAACGGTTCTGGTGCAAAGATTGTATTTATTTGAAAGAGGTATATAGATTCCTAATGGAATCTATTCTTATGCAGCCATTCCGAATAGTTGATGAATAAACTTCACTTCATTTTTGACAGACTTTTCCCGTAAAATAAGTTGGCCTTTTTTAATGATATGCATCGCTTCTATTCCTGAAAGAATAGATTTAGCTGTACGAAAAGATTTCAATCCTAGCATTGAACGAACTCTCTTTTTAATAAAACGATGATCTTTCTCTACAATGTTATTAAGGTATTTTACCTGCCTTATTTGGATGCCCACAGGCATCTTTTTCTCTGTCTTCAACTCTTCAATCGCTATAGGATAGG